>DGTW01000116.1 GCA_002393835.1 Treponema sp. UBA4326 | reverse complement strand
AATCTGGAGGACTTCAAAAATGGGTTATCTTGAGAACATTAAAATTCACGCAGGCGTGCAGAAAAGAGTTGAGATTATCTTCTCACAGGCCGTGGAAGAAGACTTCATTGCTGAATTCAAGGAAAATGGAGTCGGTGCGAAATATACTAAGCTGGCCAATGTCATGGGCGCGGGCTTCTCTAATCCCCGCCTTGGAGATGCAATCTGGCCTCAGCTCAACATGATGTACATCATCTATTGCAGCGAAGAGGATTGCGGCAAAATCATCGCAATCGTGGAAAAGCTGCGGGAAAAGTACATGGGCGAAGGAATTGCCTGCTTTGTGAGCGAATCAACTGAGGTGTAGCTTATGGCAATCATAACTCTTACCCGTCAGCCAGGCTCAATGGGCGATGAAATCGGTATGCTCGTTGCCCGCCGGCTTGGCTATGTTTACTATGACAAAAAAGAAATAGAGAAGCGGATTATTGCAAAAGGTTTGCCGCGGGAAGAATTTGTTAAATTTGACGAGAGAAAGCCCAGTATCTTGGATAGATTTACGAAAAACCGCGACAGATACCTCAATTACCTTAGCTCGGTGATTCTTGAAATCGCAAAGGAAGGTAATTGCGTCATAATGGGGCGAGGGGCATTCATTTTTTTAAGGGATGTCCCGAATCACATTACCCTTCGATTCGTGTCAACCATGAAAAAGCGTCTTGAACATATCAAGGAAGTTACCGGCATCACGAATGATAAGGTCGGGGAGAAATTTATCGCCGATTCAGACAAGAGGCAGCGGGCTTTCTACAAGAGTTGTTTCAAGTACGATTTGAATGATTTGTCGCTGATTTATGCCGCAATAAACACGGCGCTTTGCCCGCCTGATATGCTGGCCGATATGATTGTGGCAGGAATCACAAGCAATGTTACGCCAAAAATTGATGCTGATGGAAGAAAGCGGGTCGAAGAATTGATTCTTGCTCAGGAAATGACAAATAAGCTCATTTTTGAAAACGGCCTTCACATTGATGAATTGTGGGTCATGGTGCATGACAAGAGAATCACTCTTCATGGCCTTACATCTTTCCATGCGACGGTTGAAAGGGCTGTAACAATCCTGGAAAGCGAATATTCCGGCTATGAAGTTCAGTCAGAAATTCACTGCGTTCAGGACACAAGGTTCAGCAAGGCATAAAAAATGCAATATAATGTGTTTGCCTTGATAGCCTAGCCCAGGTAGCTTTCAAAGACCTTTTTGTAATCTTCAACGCTCTCCGCCGCTACGATTTCCTTGCGGAGGGCGGCACTTCCTTCAAGTCCCTTTGAATATGCGCAGAATCTTTTGCGTGCTTCCCGGCAGGCGGCAAGCTCTCCGTGGTCTTGAACAAGCAGGGAAAGTTCCCTGAAGCCTGCCTGGATTCGTTTTTCGACAGGCACTTCCGTAATCGTGCCCTTTGTGAGGAATTCCCGGGTTTTTGTGAACAGGAAGGGATTTCCCATGGCTCCCCGGGCAAACATCACCGCATCAACGCCGGTAGTCTCAATCATTCTTTTTGCATCTTCTGGGGTAAAGGCATCACCGCTTCCAAAAACAGGGATACTGCCATTTGATTTTTCACGAACGAATTTTACAAGCTCAGCGAGGGCATTCCAGTCGGCCTTTCCCTCGTAGCCTTGTGCCCGGGTTCGGCCGTGCATTGTGATTGCGCTGGCTCCAGCCTTTATCGCGGCTTCAGCACATTCCTTCCATGTAATGTTCTCGGCATCCCAGCCAAGACGGAATTTTACCGTTACGGGAACAAGGTTTGTATAAGATACGGCCTCTCCTGCCCGGTTAAGCCTTTTCCCATCATAATTTTTTGCGGCCTCAACGACACTGCTGACGATTTTATAAAGGTGCTCCGGGTCCCGGGTAAGGGCACTTCCCGCATTCGATTTGATGATTTTTGGAACAGGACATCCGCCGTTAATGTCTATGCATTCAGCAGAAGTCCGCTCAAGAACAATTCGGGCGGCATTCGCCATGGTCTCGGCATTTCCTCCAAAAATCTGAACGGCATAAGCTTCTTCATTTGGGGCACGAGCCATGAGGTTTTCAGTTTTCTCGTTATTGCGCGTAAGCGCCTCAGAACTCACCATCTCAGTGTAAGCAAAATCAGCCCCGCATTCAGCACAAATAGAGCGAAAAGCCCTGTCCGAGTACCCCGCCACAGGAGCCAGGAACAAATTCCCAGAAAGAGAAAGATTACCAATTTTAACCGGGTGATATAACTGGTTTTCCAAATCCTATTCCGGCAATTTGAATATCTTGCAGCTGTTCGTCCACAAAATTTTGCTCAGTTCTTCAAGGTCAATCTCAAGCATTTCTGACAGGAATCTTGCGGTTGAAGGCAGGTACTCAGGCATTGCCCGTTTGCGCTCCCTGAATTCTGCAGGAACCATGAATGGACTTTCTGTTTCGATTAACATCCGGTCTGTAGGGATGTTCAAAACCGTCTCGTGCAAGTTGCGCGCGTTTCGGTAAGTTAAATTTCCTGCGAATGAGAAGTAGACATTAAGGCCGGCTTCGAGACATTTCTTTGCGTAGGCGGCATCCTCACCATAGCAGTGAAGAATCGCACCTGCCGGCGGAATTCGCTCTTTGAGAATGTCGAAAACATCCTTACCTGCCTCCCTGCTGTGGATGATTACAGGTTTGTCGTATTTTTTTGCTATTTCCAGCTGAGTAATGAAAAGCTCTGTCTGCATTCGTTTGTCGCCGAACTGCTTGTAGTAGTCAAGGCCGCACTCACCGACAGCGATGACATTTGGCAGCTTCAGTCCTTCCTCGATTGTCTGAATCCAGTTTCGTCCAGGATTCATAACCTCAACCGGAGCTACGCCTACGGCATGGTAAACTCCAGGAATGGCCTTGATGTTAGGATAGACTTTCTTGAAGTCGTGGAGACTATTGTTAATGCTAACGATTCGCGTAACTCCGGCAAGTTTTGCCTTCTGAATAACGCGTAACTGTTCAATCGGGTCCTCATATATGAGCCCGATATGGGCGTGAGTATCAAAAAACTGCATGGCTTTCTTCCAAATTAGAGATGATAAAAAATCCCCGCCGAAGCGAAGATTAACTAGGAGATTTGGGTATTAAACCCTTTTCTGTTTTCTTCCGATAATAATAACAGAGAAATCCCCAGCTGTCAAATTATAAAATGACCTCTTTTTCAGCATGATTTGACACGCTTTCCGACAATGTGATATATTTTTAAGAATTACTTGAAAATAATTTTTTAGCCAAAATTGTGGAGATGTAAAATTGGCAAGAACCAGACATTATAAAAAAATTGAAAAGAATGTAGTCTCTTCTCTTTTAAGCGGTTTGCAGAGCATCGGTCAGGCAATTGGAAAATTCGTAGTAAAGGCATTCCGAGTTTGCGACAGCAAGCTTACAATCATGATTG
>DGTW01000134.1 GCA_002393835.1 Treponema sp. UBA4326 | reverse complement strand
GGTCGAAAGGCTCCCAGCAGAAGCCGAAATCGCCGTAAGTGGGCAGGCAGAGGACATAAGGAACAATGCGGTTCTTCATGTTTTTGTGGATTCGGACGAAACATTCAGGATCGTTGTCCTCTACCCATTTGAGGATGCTAAGGACATTTTCACGGAAACCTGTTAGTCGTGGAACACAATGATAGAATTCACGGGTAAAAATCGGGAATTGATTACCCTGACGGCCACAAGTCATTTTTGCCATTTGGCGGACTGTCTGATATTCAATCATAATGTCGCCTGTGCTGACTTCCATAGCCTGGGGCTGTCCCTGCATTTTGTCTTCAAGTGATGAGCCGATTGCCTTGGCTTCTTCAAAGTCCTTGATGTAGCTGCAAAGCTCTTTATCGACCTTCTGCAAGGCCCTGAGCTTTTCCTGAATTTCCGCAAAAAGCCGTTTTTGACCTTCTGTGTATGTCTGCTTGTGTGGCTCAAGGCCCATCATGGGATTGTGCTCACAAAGTGAATCTACACGGTTACGAAGCTCGTTTTCCAGCATTTGCCGCTCAGTTTCCTTTGAATTAAGAAGACTTTCTGCATTCTGCAATTTGCCGTCGTTCTTGCTTTTGAGCTGCTGAATGCGCTGAGCCTCGGCTCCCGGATCATTTTTGCGGGGAGTGCGGGCTTCGTCAGTAGCAGAAAGACTAAGCCGGCCGGAAATAATTTCCTTGAACCATTCGTCCATGTAATAGACTGGCTCGCCGGTATTGTTTTCGAGAATTACAGTTGAGAAAAGCTGTTTTTGCTCCGGTGTGAACAAAGAAGGAAGAACAACGCCAAAACGGAGCAACATTCTTTTTGGCATTTCAAGATTGTAGTCTCCGGCCTTTTGGCACATTATGCGGATAAGTTCCCACCATGAAGTGACCAGCTGCTGCCGGAAAACGGTGCGGTCTTTTGGGTCCTGACAGGTAAGATACTTTGAAAGAACCTTATGAACACGCTGAGCCTGCTCTCCTTCGCCACCAAGAGCGGTTTTGTAATATGTTGTGTCATCAAAAATGTGGTTTGGCTCATCTTCGTAAAACTTAGTGATTTCCGCAAAGCCATGCTGTGACAAGTCAACCTTGTGAATAGAGTCTCCAAGAGAATCTTTGTGGGAATCCGTGCCAGGTTCATCAGAAATATCTTTAAAAGATGGTAAATCACTGGGACCATCATCGGCTTCAGTTTCAGCAAGCAAGGCGGCAATTGTCGGGTCCAAATCTTGATCTGTCATATCTGCATATTCCTCAAAAAAAATTTAGAAACAACTTTTAAATTATAACATAAGTTTAAAAATATTTCATCACAAATTACACAAAATCGTAGCTGTGGAGGCTTACTTCGCCAGAATTAAGCCTGAGGATTTTTCCATCCTGACATTCCACCACGAGACGCATTTCTTCATCAACATCTTTTACGGTCGCCTTGTAGGATTGGCCAGAAAGCCCTGCCACAGGATTTACGCTTACACTTTTTCCAGTCAGCATAGAAAGAGAACGGTATTCTTCAATCATTTTTGACTTTGCCTTTTCGTCATCACTTTCAAATGCCCCGTAAAAATCTATTAGATTCTTTACGACCTCGGAAATGAGGGCATTTTTAGACTGCTCAGGCATATTTTCGTCTTTCAGGGACTTTGCCTCTTCGATACTGCCCGCAATTTTTGTAATTTCGCCTGAAAGTTCTGGATTTTTTCGGATATTGATTCCGATTCCAACCACGACCGCGTCAATCATGCCGCTTTCAAAATTTGCAATTCCTTCCACAAGAATTCCAGAGACTTTTTTCCCGGCAAGGAAGACATCATTCACCCATTTTATCTGGCTTTTCTCGCCGTAAATTTTAGAAATGGCACGGGTCACTGAAAGAGCTGCTGCCGCAGTATAAAGGGCTGGATTTTTTACACCGCCCAGGGGAGAGTACAAAAGTGAAAAATAGAGGCCGCAATTTTTGGGTGAAACAAAAGTTCGCCCCAAACGGCCTTTTCCGCCAGTCTGGCTTTCGGCCGCAAAAAGTGAAAGATGGGCTGTTTTTCCCTTTTCAGTGAGCTTTCCAGCCTGATCACGAAAGGCTCCGACTTCAACAGCCCGTCGTTTGGCTTCAGAATTCGTAGAATCCAATTCATCAAAAACGAAGACTTTAAGTCCTGATGCAGCATATTCCTTTAAATTTGAAGAAATAAGATTTGCATCAAGTTTATCGGGCAGGGAAAGAATTCTGTAGCCCCGGTTAGTGACGGCTTCGATTTGGTATCCATCCTCCTGCAAAGAGCGGATTGCCTTCCAGATTGCCGTACGTGAAAGCGAGCATGACGAAGCCAGTTCCTCGCCAGAAAGAAAAGAGCCTTTTTTTAGAGAAAGCAGAGCTTCAAGGACCTGATTTTTCGTAGACATTATTTTTTCTTTCCCAAAAGAGTGAAGTCGCCGACTGGTGAAGAAAATGCGATTCCCATGCCAGGTTCTTTAAGGCATTTGACTTCCTTGATTGCGGAAAGAACGGCTTCTTTTTTGTCGCTATCGACAACGATGATGAGCATGTCCTTTTCTGGGACTATGTGAACGCCGAAGAATTTTGCATCTCCCTCACGGGCAGTTCCACGGGCATTAATGACCGTACCGCCGCTTGCACCTGCTTTTCTTGCAGCAAACATTACATCGTCAGCAAAGCCCTTATTCACGATGACCGTTATCATGTCCTTTTTATTTTCTTCATTCATTTTTTCTTCTCCTTTTAAAGAGGCCTCTTCCGCCATTCCAGCAATATTACCGGCCTTGAGTAAGGAATCTGCCCCCATGGTAAAAAGGCAGCCGAAAGCTGATTTTTCGTTTTTTGCAGATTCAACAATAACATTCATAATCTCAGCTTTTTTTTCTGAATCTACAACCATGTATATCAAATCTTTCGTTGTTTCGCCAGTTCCAAGAATCGCACCGAAATTTGAAGAGGCAAGTCCCCGCCCCATCAAAACGCTTCCGCCTCCCGAGCCAGCTTCAACGGCCGCCTTTGTAAGCTTTTCGCCCTTGTCATGGGGAACAATGCTTATAATCAGTGAAAATGCGCTCATTCTGCCACCTCCGCTTCAAGTTCAGCCTTAGCAAGACCTTTCGACTTAATCTTAAAGATGATTCCCAGAATCTGAATTGCAATCAATGGAGTCATGGCCACAAGGGCAATTACGCCGAATGCGTCCACGCCTGGGTTTCCGCCGCTGGCCTGGGAAGCACCAAGGGTAAAAGAAAGGATAAAAGTGCTGGTCATGGGACCTGAAGCAACACCGCCTGAGTCAAAGGCAATTCCCGTGAACAATTTTGGGCAAATAAAAGAGAGAATCAAAGCCAGGGCATATCCCGGAATCAAAATATACCAGAGAGAAAAACCGTGAAGAACCCGGAGCATGGAAATTCCGATTGAAATCGCAACGCCTGAGCTCAAAGCCCCGAGCATGACCTTTCGCTTAATCGTACCGCCGGAAATTGACTCAACCTGATCCGTCAAAACCCAGACGGCCGGCTCTGCACAGACAACAATTGCCCCGAAAACGAAACCCGTCACGACCAAAAGCAGAGTCCAAAGAGAGCCAGTCTGACTTGCCGCTCCGAGAACCTTTCCCAGCTCCTCTCCGGCAGGCATAAAACCGCCCTGAGCACCGGTGAGAAATAAAATCAGGCCGATAAAACTCATGACAAAGCCGCGAACCATTCGCACGACCTGCATGGGCGGCATTTTAAGCAATAAAATCTGAAAAAGGACGGCCATTGCGGCAAGAGGAGCCAAAGCACCAGAAACTTCTTTCAAAATAGAGGGCAAAAGGCTCAAAAAGACAGATATTCCATGGGAAGCAAGACCATGAGCAGTCTCAGCGGCTGAACCGGCAGAAGATGATTTGCCGCCGGACAAAATGATTCCGTAAACGATGACCGCAAGGACAGGGCCGATTGAGGCTATTCCCGTCAGGCC
>DGTW01000161.1 GCA_002393835.1 Treponema sp. UBA4326 | reverse complement strand
GCCTGTCGAGAAAATCAAAATCAGGCGCAGGGTGCTGTTGGTGAGCATACGGATAAAGATAACCGAGCTGTGGGCAATTTGACTTTCCCAAATCGGAAGAACGGTAAAAAGAATGGTCATCATTCCGCCGAGGAAGACAAAGAGAATATAGCAGACAGGAATGCCTGCTATAAAGGTCATGGCAAGGAAAATCGGGAAATATACGAGGGAAGTTCCGAGGTCAGGCTGGGCTAAGATAAGTCCCATTGGAATGAACATGATTCCAAGCGATACGAAAAAGCGCTTCCGTTGATCCTGAGTTTTTTTTGTCCTGTCAAGGTACCAGGCCAGAAAAAGGATGAATACAATTTTTGTGAATTCAGAGGGCTGAATACCGAAAGGACCGATACCAAGCCAGCTCCTCGCTCCGTTTACATAGCGGCCGAAAAGTTTCGTGAAGACAAGTACAATGCAGGCCCCTATGAACAAATGCGGCACATAACGGGTGAAACGACGGTAATCCAGCAGGGAAATTCCCAGCATAAGAAGAATGCCCGTTGAACCCCAGATTATCTGCTTGATGTATTCAGAGGAGACATTTATACCTTCAGAATTTATGCCAGAAGAATAAATAAAAAGTACTCCGAATGTAACAAGTGCAATGACACAAAAAAAGAGGATAAAATCAAAAAATTGAAGGAATTTCAGATTCAGTTTCATGCCTTTTCCTTTTTTACTCTGCCCTTCCCCGGGTATGCTTACGGGAGCGAATTACATCCCGAACATTGGCAGGAAGGGAGTTTACAGCCTCGTCATAAGTCTGATTGGCAAATATTCCCTGAAAGATAATGTTAGTCGCATAAGGAGCCCACCATTCCCACTCGTTTACGGCCTCAACAAGAACAACCACGACAACCTGATCCTCGACAGGAGCATTAAAGGGCGCATAACAGGCCATCCATGAATGCCAGTGGTCAAGGGAACCGACCTCAGCGGTACCTGTTTTTCCGGCAATCTGAACAACCTTGTTGTTTAGCGGAAAAGCCGGAGTTCCGTCAGTAATGGTATATCTCATGGCGTTCTGCACTTCCCGCCAGACTGACTCATCAATATTGGACTCATGAAGAATCTGAGGCTTAACTGACTCAATGACTTCATTAGTCGCCGGATCACGGACTTCCTTCAAAAGATGAGGCCTGTAGATTTTACCCTGATTGGCGACCATAGCGACCATATTGGCTATGTGAAGTGGCGTTACGAGGGTATATCCCTGACCGATTGACATGTTCATTGTGTCACCGCCAAGCCATTTCTGATGGAAGCGGCGCTCCTTCCATGGAGCAGTCGGAACGAAGCCTGACTGCTGGGCAGGAAGATCTATATCAAGGCTTTCTCCAAAACCGAACTCTCGGGCGTATGAAGAGATTTTATCAACGCCGAGATAGTCACGGCCGACAATCCAGTAATAGACATCGCAAGACTGGGCAAGAGCTTCCTTCATGTCAAGCTTTCCGTGACCCCACTTCTGATGACAGTGGAATATTCGGTTTCCGTAATCAACACGGCCTGAGCACTCAATGTCTTTTGCTGAAGAAAAAGCCTTCTCAGCCAGCATTGCCGTAGACATTATGATTTTGAATGTAGAAGCCGGTGGATAAGCTGCGTTTACGACACGATTCAAAAGAGGATTGTTTGGACTCGTAGCCAGCTTGTTGTACTGAGCCGCAGCATTATCATCGTTAAAAAGATTCTGGTCATAAAATGGGTAGGAAACCATGGCCAAAACTTCGCCGTCACTGGGCCGCAAAACCACGGCAGCCCCGACTCTCTCTCCCAAAGCCTTCTCAACAAGCTCCTGAATGCGCATGTCGATTGTAAGGACGAGGTTTTTTCCCATTTGTGGTGGCTCAACAATCGGAGCATCAGAAAGAACATGTCCACGGACATCTACAGTGCGGCTTTCCCGCCCCTGAACGCCCTGCAGAAGGGAATCATACTGCTTTTCGATGCCGGTTTTTCCGATTATGGCGTTGGCCTTGTAGCCCTTGTTGTACATGACCTTGATTTCTTCTTTTGTGATGTCGCCCACATAGCCGACTACATGGGAAATTGAGCCGGTCTCGACATAGTTACGGACAGGCTTACTTCTCCAGGAAACCCCCGGCAAGTCAGTGATATTCTCTGCGATATTTGAGATTACTGAAAATGGAATGTTTGAACGAACTTCAACGGCCGTATAAGAGCGTCGAAGATAAGCCGGAACCTTTCTGTCGATTTCATTTTTAGAAATACCGAGGAATGAAGCGAGCCTTGAAGTAACCGAGTCATAGTGACCAGAGGGAATCTCAGCCGGAATCAAATCAACGGCGAAAGAATCCGTGTTGATGACCATCGGCATTGAGGCGTTCCGGTCAAAAATCTCACCCCTCTGGGCATCAATCGTCTTTACCTGACTTGAGATTGTCTGGGACTGCTTTCGGTAGACAGCGCCTTCGATTACCTGCAGTGAGAAAAGCCTCAGAATATAAACGGCAAAAATAAGGCAGATTATGAAACCAAAAATGAGGACTTTAGCGCTCTGTTCGACAGATCCGTTCTCGGACTCAAAAAACTTCGCCATTTACGAGACATTCTCCGGGTCTAAGAGTATCAGATTGCTGAACAAGTCAAGGAATTTGAAGACAAGGGGTGTAAGAATGGAATTCGCCGCAAGCTCAAAAAGAAAAGCCTTTGAGAAAATAGAATAAGGAATAACCGAGTCAGGAAAAAAAACTGAAATCATGCCTATGAGAATCATTTTCAGAATTGAGGCAGAAAAACCAATGAGGATAGGAAGGATTATACCATTCATGTTAAGCGTTTTATTGAAAATTCCCGAAAGATAACCAATTATTGTACGAAGAAGACAATGTAGTCCGAATGGTGAAACAGTGAGGAAATCAAGCATGAGACCAGAAAGAAAACCCGTAGAAACTCCGAAAAGCCTTCCGTTATGAACAGAGACATAGAGGGTGGCCAAAAGGAGGAAATCAGGAACAGCAGGAAGAAAAAGCATGTTTGAAAGGATGGCCGTCTCAAAAATAACAAAAAAGAGAAGCACTAATGCAGTAAAAGAAAAGGACTTAAACATCGCTCAACCTACTTTACAGGGCCTGTAAGGGCAGGATTTACTTCCATGCGGTCAGAGACTATAACCATCTCAATCCGGGAAAAATCAATAACCGGGGTAACTTTTATGCTCAAAGATGAATCATAATCAAGAACCTTGATGTCAGAAATTGAGCCAATTGGAATATCACCGATATAGTTACCGCCCTCACCGCTGGTTACGATTAAATCACCAAGCTGAAGCTCATGTAAAACTCGCTTAACGATATAGCTCATGCTGAGTGGAGAATCAGCCGAGCCGTTTCCGCTCACCAAACCTATGTCCCTTGTATTCTGAATACGGGCAGAAACAGAGCATTTGGAGTCATAAATAGGCATGACAAGGCTTGTAAGGGAGCCTACAGTTACGACCTTACCGACAAGACCTACGATACCACCCTGGACAGCCAGAACGGGCATGTTTTTTCGGATGCCGTGTTTAGTCCCCTTGTTTATTGTGAATGCAGAATAGAGACTGTCTGGATTACGACCGATAATTTCAGCCGGATAATTCTTTTCCTGAAATGTAAGGGAGAAATCAAGCTGCTCCTTGAGCCTTTCGTTTTCTTTTCTGATGTCAGTATTGTTCCGCTGTAAAATCTCGTAATTTTTAAGACGCTCAGTAAGCTCACGGTTCTCTTCACGCAATCTTGCAAGTTCGTGAATGGCATTGAAAGTGTCTCCCACCCCGCTGGCCACCGCACTCACTCCCTTTTGCACAGAAGAAAGAAGAGTAAAGCCAAGGCTCTGAAAATTGACGACGAATCCGCCGGAATGAAAAGCCAGCATTATGCCCGAAAAGAGCATGAAAACTATGAGCAGAATTTCAGATAAACCGAACCTAAATGAATGCCTTGAAGAAGCCATGAGTCTACTTTTCTAGTCGTTGAGATTGTCGTAGATAGCCCTGTCAGAAGACATATCCTTGAACAAATCAAATGCCTGACCGGCACCGAGGGCAACGCATTCAAGCGGTTTTTCAACGAGAATGACCGGAACGCCTGTCTCCTTTGAGATGAGCTTAGGAAGGCCCTTGAGCATACTTCCGCCGCCGCTCATTACGATGCCGCGTTCAACGATATCTGCGGCAAGCTCTGGTGGTGTCTCGCCAAGAGTGACCTTGATAAGGTCTACGATTTCGTTTACGGTTGATTTTAAAGCCTCACGGACCTCAACGCTGTCAATCTCCAGGCGGCGAGGAAGACCTGTGATTGCGTCATTTCCCCGGACTTCCATCTTGTCGATTCCCTTGTCCTTGTCAGAGAGGGCGTTTCCGATCTGAATCTTGAGCCGCTCGGCAGTCTGCTGACCAATTTTAAGGTTATGAACATTGAGGATGTATTTTACGATTGCCTCGTCGAATTTATCGCCACCAACACGGATTGCCTTTGTGACGACCATGCCACCCAAAGAAATTACTGAGACTTCGGTCGTACCGCCACCGATATCACAAATCATGTGGCCTGCCGGCTCATTGATCGGAATCTGAGCGCCGATTGCAGCGGCCAGAGACTCTTCGATTACATCGACTTCCTTTGCACCGGCTTTTAAGGCCGTTTCGATAACGGCACGGCGCTCAACCTGAGTAATGCAAGAAGGGATACCGATTTTCATTCGGGTTGACTTAAAAAGCTGATGACGGGAAATAACTTTCGAGATAAAATATTTAATCATTTTTTCGCAGCTGTCGATGTCTGCGATAACGCCGTCTGCAAGAGGACGGATTGCCTCAATATTACCAGGGGTTTTCCAGAGCATACGCTTAGCTTCGGCACCAACGGCGCAGACATGCTTCGTGCCTTTTTCTACGGCAACGACAGAAGGCTCATCAACGATGATTCCCTTTCCTCGCACATAAATCAATGTGTTACAGGTACCCAAATCAATACCAATATCAGTTGAAAAGCGGTCTAAAAAACCCATAAAAAAGTCCTCCCAAACTTTTATTAATGCCTATTTATAATCAGCCATTTTTTTTAGAGCAAGCGGATGATTGTTCTGGATTCGCAAGGCCTTTCTCCATTCGGAACGGGCCTTCACCATATCACCCTGACTCTCATATATTACACCAAGTCCATAATATGCGTCAGCAGAATTTTCATTTTTTTCCAAAATAAAATTAAATTCTTTCTCGGCATCCTCGAACTTGCCTCTTTCAAGATAAATATTTCCCATCAAAAGATGGCTTTTTAGGATAATTTGCTCATCCTTACATTCCTGTGAAATTCGGAAAAGATATTGTTCAGCGGCATTGTCCTGCCCGACATTGTGATATTGCTCGGCAATGGAAAGAAGGAGTATGTCGGACTCATGCACAAGCAAAGCTTCAGTGAAAGCGGAAATACTCTCCATGGTCATGCCCAAAGAAGCGTAGCTTAAGCCCAAAAGCTCTGGAATGTCGTCAGCCTTGTAACCGTCTTTTTTTGACTGAAGAAGGTAGTGAACTGCCAAATCCGCATAATAATGATATGAAGACTGCAAGTTCTTGTAAAAATAAGCCTTGCCCAGCATGTACTCAACTTGTGACACGGCACCAAACCTAACTCCCTGCAAAGCTATGCGAAGAGAATTTATAGCCTCATCAATGTAAGCAAGAGCCTGAACGACATCACTTTGAGAAACAGCAAGAAAAAAAGCCGAATAGCCGTTATACATTCGTGCCGTGGAATTGAAGGGAGTTTTGTAAAGAATAGCCGAGCTTATGTCATAAACCTGCTGATAATCAAATTCCTTCCATTTTGATTTTAGATTTATGATTGAATTACCCTTATTGACTTTTGAATCGATTGCCCGAACCGCAAAAAAAATACCGGTGGAGACAAGGGCCAAAAGACATGCGAAAAGAGCGAGTTTCTTAAAAAAATGACTCTTCCGCCTGACAATTTCCCTTGTATGAATTCCCTTTAATTTCATTTCCCCACCGCAAAAATTAAAGTTAAAAATAAAAAAAACAGAAAAGACAATAAGCCGGGTTCTGTCCTGTGCTTCCGTGAAGCACGCATAACCATCTATCCGAAACTTCTGTTGCCAGAAGCCTTTAGCAGCCTACCCGTAGACTAAAGCCCGGAAAGCAAATCTACTGCTTGGCCTTGCTCCAAACGAGGTTTACCATGCCGCTTCCGTTGCCGGAAACGCGGTGAGCCCTTACCTCACCTTTTCACCCTTACCTTGCGGCGGTTTATTTTCTGTGGCACTGTCTGTCAGAAAGAAGGCTTATGCCCCTGCAAACACAGGGACAAGTTCCCTTTTCTGCCCGGTTATTACCCGGCGTTTTTTCCGGTGGAGCCCGGACTTT
>DGTW01000244.1 GCA_002393835.1 Treponema sp. UBA4326 | reverse complement strand
ACTCAGAGCGCCTCTCATGGACTCGCGAAGAGGTTGACGCAAAACTCAAGCAGATTATGACAAACATCCACGACAACGCTTACGAAACAGCCAAAAAGTACGCTCCAAGCGCAACAATCGACTACGTTTCAGGCGCAAACATCTACGGCTTCTTGAAGGTCGCTAGAGCTATGATGGCTCAAGGATTGGTATAATCGAGCCGTTGCTCTAATAAAATCCCTCACGGGGTGCACTTCACACTTCAGTTCACGGAGAATATATTTTATAAAATTCTCTGTGCTCTCCTAAACTCTGTGAGAGATTTAAAAACCCGCTCTTCCGTTTGGTTGAGCGGGTATTTTTTCAGAATGGCATACTGCCCTTTATTCTTTCAGCATTTTTTCCAGATCTCTTTGTGCTCTTCCCAAGCCCACTGGAACGGTAATTTCATCGGCAAAAATCTGCTTTAAGTAGGCACCTAAAATCGTATAGAATTGTGACCATTCCTGCATGACAGGCCTGTAAACGCCCCCTTCAAGGGCAGCGCAAACAGCATCAAATTGCGGGAATTTTTTGAGGATTTCTGCGTCTTTAAGGCTTGAATAGCGGCATGGAACTCCACCGTAAGCCACAGTGGCTTTTTGAACATCCTTATCCATGAGAAATTTTAATAATTCAGCCGCAGCTTCCTTTTTTTTGCTTGCCTCAGGAATGCCTATAGCCCATATTCCGTAGATATTTGAATTGTAGGCCGGATAATCACTTCTGTAACGGCCTCTAAGGGCTATGTAGTCAATCGTCGAGTTTTTTGTTGGCGTATACCAGCCTGGCCAACCGATTCCAAGGGCCGCCGATTTGTTTGCGATAGCCGCTATTAAATCATCTTTTTTTGCGGCTCGGCCGGTTTTAATAAGGCCTTTGTAAAGATAGACGGCTTGGGCAAATTCTTCTGTGTTTATTGTCGGATTGTTATTTTTATCTACGACATAAACTCCCCTGGAGCATAGAATGGGAAGAAAATCAACGACTATATTGTTTGCCGTGTCCCCACGGTACATGAAGCCCAGATTATGCCTCTTTTTTTGGAAACGGCAGATATAAAGCAAGTCTTCGAGGGAATCTATATCTTCGGCTTTGAAGCCAGCTTCTTTTATCATTAATTTATTGTAGAGAAGAACCGTGACATTTCCGTAAAATGGGGCCAGATAGACATTGCCGTGATTGTAGCAAATGCTTTTTGTGGCGGGAATAATGTCATCATCCAGCTCGTAATCAAGTTCCGACAAGTTCGCAAGAATGTTTGTTGCCGTGTACTCGGCCATCCATGAACTGTCAACCATGCAGAGATCGTAGTTTCCGTCTTTGTCTGCGGCAACTTTTTTGTGTAAGTCATCTTCGCTCATTTCGATGACATTGCAGAGGATGTTTGTGCTCCTTTCAAAATCAGCAAGGCATTTTTTTATGACATCTGAATAAATTCCTCCCCTTAAAGCGAGAGTTAGGACTTCCCTGGGATTAGCACTTGTATGATGAAGGGAAGAGCTTCTTGACCTGCATGATGAAAGAAAGCAGAGGCTCGTAAGGAGTAAGGCAGAAACTGTTAATCGAATCGACAACTTTCTTACCATTTGAAATCTCCAGATTGATATTTCTTCATTCTGTCCCGGACATCAGCCATACATTCAAGCACTTTCTTTTGCGGAATGGCACAAAACAAATTAACCAGATATTCGTCCAGCTGGCTTCCTGCGACAAGCCTTAGCTCAGCCACGGCACTTTCGTGAGAGAGAGAAGGACGGTATGAGCGGGGCATGGTGATTGCGGAATAAGTGTCGGCCACGGCAAGAATGCGGGATGCCAGGGGAATGTCATTTCCTTTCATGTGATAGTAGCCGGTTCCGTCAACACGCTCATGATGATATTTTACCCAATAAGTGACATTCGTGAATGAAGGAATTTTTTCGAAAATTTCAACGCAGATTTCCGGGTGACGCTGAATAAGCTGTTTTTCTCGGGGGGTGAGTTTTCCCCGCTTGTCAATTATGCTTCTGGGAATTCCGAGCTTGCCTATATCGAGGAAAAGTGAGGCGTACTGGAGGTTCATCGGGTTAATCTTTCGTTTTTCGTAGAAGGGAAGGTAGTCGTAAATGAGCATGGAAAGGTTTTGTACATGAAGGGAGTGTCCGTCCAGGTTTTCGTCGCCTGCTTCGATTACGCCGACGAGAGTTTCAAGGACTTCCATAGACCGTCTGTTTAAGGCTCCCATCTGGTATGTTGCCCAAATCATTGTAATGGTGAAGATGACTGCCGTGCAGAAGAGGGGCAGGGCCAAATGACCAAGAAGAGAATCAATTGAGAAGATAATCATTGAGCCGAAAATGAAGGAAACCTCAAAAACAAGGACTGCCACATTTGTTCCGAAAGTAAGGCCGGTGTCGATGTGCATGGCATCGCTTCTGAGCACAAGGTAGAAGAGTGTTGGCAGGAAATTGAAAAACATCAGGAAAATTCCTGCGATTAAGAGATATTCATTAATTATGGTGATGTCAATCGCGCTTGTCATATTAGGCTTCTCCGGAAATTTTTTCTGAGCTGAAGTGAATCTGGTTTTTTCCGGCTCTTTTAGATTCGTAAAGTGCCTCGTCAGCCAGCTTGTAAGCGTTGTCTATGTCGGTGACAGCCTGCGTCAGTTCTGTGGCACCCACGGAAGCATGAATTCCGTTTAGTCCTTCAAATTGAACAGAATTTAATGCTTCAAGGAGCTTTGCCAAAGTTTCTTGGGTGCCTTCCTTGCTTTCTTCATTCATAAGAACAAGGATAAATTCGTCTCCACCAAGGCGGCCTGCCAGAGCTTGAGCTTTCAGTAAATCCCAGTCAGCGATAGAGCCTCGTTCTGCTTCATTCAATTGAAAAAAATTGATGATTGTCTTTCCGACAGTTTGAATTACCTTGTCGCCCATTTGGTGTCCAAGGTTGTCGTTTATCTGCTTGAAACCGTCTAAATCGAGAAGCACCAAAGCGATATACCTGTCTGTCTTTAGGCGAATCAGCTCTTCTGTAATGGAGAAAAATCTTCCCCTGTTTAAAAGGCCTGTCAGGGCGTCAAAAGAAGATTTGATTTCAAGCTCCTTTTGAATTTGCAAGTCCCTCTGATACAGAATGAACTGGGAAACTCTAGTACGCTGGAATGTGTAGTGAAGGGTGATGGAAAGGGTTGCGATTATGAAGGCATTGTAGGTGTCGCTGTAGGCAATTGAAAAAGTTTTGTAATTGAAAGATGCCCAGAGAAAGAAAAACATGCTGATGATTGTGAATAGAATCATAACACCCATGTTGCCAATGAAAGAGACAGATGTGAGAACCAAAAGTACCAGATACATGGTTGCCGGCATATAGGGTTGCATGGCAGAGACAATGATTCCATAGGAAAGAAGCTGGATAATGCTTAGAAAAACTGCCAGATAATTGTGCTTTTCGATTGACTTGGGAAATAATAAAAGCCAGACTTCAAAGAAAATACTGAAAGCTACGGCTCCAGCATAAAAAGGAACCTGTTCTTCGCTGACACCGAAAAGATTTAATGATGAGAATACAAGATATAGGATATTAACAATCAAAAACCAGGTGTTTAGGATGGTTATATGCTTGCGGTTTGTAGAGCGGATGAGAGAAGAGCATTCTTTGTATGCCTTTGGTTCGTGACCATAAAAATTAAAGCTATGCTTCGTCATAAAGATTATTATAAGGTCATTTGTTGAATTCCGCAAATTTTTTGTGCAATTCCCAGCAAATTCAGGGTCTCCGCATTATAAACCGT
>DGTW01000359.1 GCA_002393835.1 Treponema sp. UBA4326 | reverse complement strand
GCACAAAACGCGTGTAGCAGGCTAGAGCTGAGCTTTTGATAAGCCGTTTTCACGACTGGGAGCTATTTTTGGGACAGAACGGTTTATAATGCGTTTGTCCTATCTGCTTGCATAATTATACGAATCTTCTGTATAATTATGCAGAATAAGGAGAAAAAAAATGGCTTCTAAAATTGTTGTGAATAATTTCGGCTCATTTGATGTCACCATGGTAAAGGGCAAAGGCTCAACCTGCTACGACATCAATGGCAAAAAATACATTGACTTTCTGGCGGGAATTGCAGTCAACTGCCTCGGCCACAATTTCAAGCCCCTGGTAAAGGCAATCTCCAGACAGGCAAAAAAACAGATTCATATCTGCAACTACTTCGTAAGTGATGTGGGCGTAGAGTACGCAACTGAGCTTCTTGGCATTTCTGGCTACGATGCCGTTTACTTCGGAAATTCTGGGGCAGAAGGAAACGAAGCCGCAATCAAACTTGCACGAAAATACGGCTATTTGAATGGCGGCGAAAAACGCCGGGTAATTTACACCCTTGAATCAAGCTTTCACGGCAGAACCCTTGCGACTCTTACCGCAACGGGCCAGGAAAAGTTCCATCCGGCTTGCTTTGCTCCTTATGTCGACTGCTTTAAGACAATTAAAGCCAACGACTGGGAAGCAATCAAGACCGCTTTCGACGACACGACGGCAGCCCTTTTGATTGAGTGCGTTCAGGGCGAAGGCGGAGTAAACATCGTAGACGCTGACTGGGCAAAGGCGGCCGCCGATGCTGCCCGAAAAGCGGGTGCAATCGTAATGGCGGACGAGGTTCAGACTGGCTTTGGCCGAACCGGAACCTTGTTTGCAAGTGAGGCTTTGGGCTTTGAGCCTGAAGTAATCTCTTTTGCAAAGGGAGCTGCTGGCGGCGTTCCTTTCGGCGGCATCCTCATTAGGGGTAAGGCAGCCGATGTCTTTAAGGCAGGCGATCATCAGTCAACATTCGGCGGAAATCCTCTGGCCTGTGCCGCAGGCCTCGTGGTTCTGCATGAGCTTGAAAAGCCGGGCTTCCTTGAAAGCGTTACCGAAAAGGGCGACTATATGCGTCAGCAGATTGCATCTTTCGGGGCAAAATGTGTTGGCGAAATCCGAGGAAAAGGACTTATGATTGGCGTTGACATGATTAACGGAGCAAATGCAGTGGATGTGGAGAAAAAGCTCTTGGCAAAAGGCTTGCTTACTTCAACGGCCGGCGCAAACACTCTCCGAATAGTTCCGCCCCTCAATATCTCCTACAAAGAAATAAATGAGGGACTTGCGATTCTCAAAGACGTTCTTCTGGGCGAATAAGGGCATGGGGCTTTCCTTTTTTGGACAGCCCCTTTTTCTTTCTATAAAAATGTTTCTTTGTCTGTAATTTTTTTTAGTTGCTTTAAATAAAATTTTAAGAATATAATAAGAGGTGAGACTAGGAATCAAAAGCTAATGGATAATAATGAAGAGCTGGAATATTTTTATCTCCAAAAAAAAGATATTTATTCAACTCAAAGCATACTTGCATCTTTAGACAGCAAACTTGAAGGCACAATATACGCTCATTCTTCTAATGATTTTCTTCGCTGGCCCTTCAATGCGGTTAATTTTTTCAGGCTTGCCCCTGCCGGAGAATTTGAGAATGTGGCTCCAGAATCTTTCCTTTCACCTGCTGACGGCGAAACGCTTAAGAAAATCACTGATGAACTTAAGAGCCTTTCTGACACAAAATATGATTTTGACAAGCAGGAGAGGGTGAGGGAGCTTCGTGTCCAAAAAAAGGAATTGCTCAAAAAAGTAGAGGAAAATTCTGCAAATAGAAAATCTGCCTTGATTTACAAAAATGTCGTGGAAATCAACGACAGCAAGATGGTAGAAGAAAAATTCCCTCAATTTAAAAATACCAAATGGCCTTTTAAGGAGCAAATGCCATATCTCACGGCCTCTTTGTCTGATTTTGCGAAGGTTGTTCAAAATGGGGAAGAAACTGCTATTTTTGGCGGGCCTTGTTTTTTTGGCGAGTATGAAGTCGATATGATTTTCTCAATGAAGGACGGAAGCCAGAAAGTCTACGATTTTACGACCAGACGCAGGGCAGTAAAGGACAAGGTTTCCCAGGAAGCTGAGTTTACGAAGGCAAATGCCCATGAAGTGCTGGATGTTTCCTTTAAAAGTCACAAAGAATTCCTCACCAGCGATGAATACGATGCTATTTTATATCTTTTTGAGCTTGCAAATGCAACGAATTCAAGGCTTGTGATTCCAATCCCGGATTTTTCCTACGAAAAATATCTGGCGGCTATGGTTGAGTCCCTGCCAGGGGAAATTCAGAAGAGGGCTTTGGAAAGATTTACCCAGATTTCAGCCCCCATCATCAAAATGTACAAGAATCTCTTTGAATTCTTTAAGGCTGCCTATCCTTCCGTAAAATGCGAGCTTATGTCAGGGGAAGAAAAAAATCTCCTGGCCCAATACTACGAAAAACGCACTCAATATGTCGAAAAGACCTCGGCAAAGCGTATCATTTCGGGAATTGCCGAAAAATTTGAGTCGGTCAAGGATTACATAACTCTTCCGGCTCTTCCTTTTTATCTATGGGGAATCAAAAATATCCTGGAAGTTGACTATCTAGGCGAGACGGATTCATTCTGGAAATGCCGAAAAATGCACAAAAACGAAATAAATCTTTCAGCCCTGCTTTATCCAATAAAAATAAGCTCAGACGGCTGGAGGACACTTTTTTCTACGGAACTTCAATACAAAGAATACATAAAGGAAGAAGATTATGGCAAGCGCTAAACGAAAAATCGGAACTGTCTTAATTTTTGTTTTTACCATTTGTCTCGGGCTTTTTTGCTTCAGGTATCATACAAAGATTGACTTTTCCCTAAAAGAGCATATCACTCTCGATGAGCCTTACCTTGTCCGTGACTATGGAAATTTGCGCTATATTCTGGACAAGCAGCGAACCCGGGTTCTTGTGATTGATAAAAACTCAAATGAGATTCAGCAAGTCCTGCCTGAAAATTCTGGCGATGCAGACACCTTCTATTCTGCCGATGATTTCCTCGTAGATGAAAATTCCTTCGTCTATGTTAAGGAAGGTTCCTGGGACGGAAACAGAATCGGCCGTGAAGCTCTTCTTGTCTATGATTCTGAAGGAAATTATTACAAGACTTACCTCGATACGACATATTCTTCACTGGTCAACAAGCATAAAATCATGCTTCTATCCATAAAAAATGGAATTCTTCTGTATGCGGTAAAAGAAAAATCCTCGATTAATGTCATAAGCCTAGACCTTTCAAGCGGTGCCGAAGAAAAAAAAGAATATCCTTTTGAAAATGCCTTCGATTTCGTGAATGACATGACTCAAGACAAAGACGGGAACATTTATGTCCTTGATAAGCCCGGTCATTTGTTCTTATTGGGTGAAAATTCCAAAATCAAACTGTTGTACACTGCAACGACCGATGAATTCCCCAACTGGATTGAGTCCGCTGGTCCTGGAAAAATTCTTTTTGCTGATTTGTATTATGACTGTGTCAGGGAGCTAGACCTTGCCAGCGGCCAAAAAAGGCTTGTGGTAAATCATAGCGGAGCCGTGACTGTCACGCCGGAAGCATTTTCCAATATCGAAAATCCCCGTAAGAACAAGAACATGATTTTAATGCAGATGCTTGTTCATGCGGTCTTCTTCCTCTTTGTGTTTTTTACTTTTGTCTGTCTCATCATTACGATTGTCCTCTTTTTCAAGAGCAAAATGCACATAATACGCCGTATCACCGTATATGTCGTCATCATCGTAATTTCCGTTGCCTTCGCCATAACATACAAGCTTACCGACGGTTTCTCCAGGATTATGAAAAATCAGATTCTGGCTCAAATGGAAAACATGGCATATTCCGTAGCCAACACCTTAAAACCCGCAACCCTTGACTCAATTGATACTGCCGCTGATTTTGCCTCCCCTGAATACCGCGAGATGATTGCCAGTATGGAGAGCGTAATCGATCCTAATCTTGAAGTGAACCGCAATGTTTATTGTGATATTTTCAAACTGGACGAAAAGCGTGGAGCATATTCTTGCGCATACCTGGATCAGACAATCGGAACCTTCTTCCCCCTGTCCCCGAGCGAAACGGAAGAAATTAAGCAGATTTATGAAAGTGGTCAGGCCATGCGCTCCAGCAAGGATGACACTTCAGCTTCCTATACCTATGTCTCGGTTCCCGTAAAAAATGATGAAAGGCATGTTTGTGGTGTTGTTTCGGTGATGATGGAGAGTATTGTCCTTACGAATCAAATAAACGAGATGCGTAAAAACGTTCTCTTCGGCCTTGTAATCACGCTTATCTTTATCTGGCTTATCATGGGTGAGGCCCTGTCATATATTATTTCAAAATCCCAGGCTCAGATGGAAATGGAAGAAAAGCGGGCAAGGGGAGAGAAGACTGAAAAAACTTTCCCCTATTATTACATAAGGCTCATGGTTTTCGTGCTCTTTGCCTCTTACAATATGACCACCACATTTATACCGATGGTCGTGGTAAAAGGTGCCCTAAATACGCTGGGAGAAGATGTTTCTGGCTTCATTTCCGCCCTTCCGCTTTCAATTAATCTTTTTGCAATCGGACTGATGGCACTTTTCTGTGAAAAAATGATTCGACGCTGGGGCTGCAAGAAAATCCTCGTATCTGGAACTATTTTGTCGGCCGTAAGTAATCTGATTATGTTTGCTTTCCCATCGTCATATTTCCTTCTTTTCCTTGCCCTCACGCTCGACGGAATCGGAGTCGGACTATCTACCAATTCAATGTATCTCATGGTTTCACAGATCCCGGAGGCAAAAAACAGGACTGCCGGTTATGCGGCTTACAATGCGGCTCAAATTTCCGGAATAAACTTCGGCATGTTGTTTGGTGCGGCTCTCGTTTCAAATATTGGCCGTCAGTTTATCTTCCCTATAGTTTCGCTAATGTGGGGAATCACGGCTTTTGTTTTCGTCTTCTTATGGAAAAGCCTGAAAGTTGGAGCACATGCTTCTGAATCTGAAAACCTTATAAACAAGAAAATAAACAACACTCCCAAGACAATCCTGACATTTCTTTTTAGAAGAAGAATATGGTCCTTTATCCTGCTCGTTCAGGCTCCCTTTGCTTTGATGGCCAGCTTTGTTTATTACTACCTGCCGATTTATTCTGATGAAAAGGGCATGAGTGAGATTATTGTAGCCGTTTTGATGATGCTTTATTCGATGTTTGCGATTTATCTTGGTAACGGGCTTACCAGATTTGTCATGGAAAGGACAAAGAGCTTCAGCCGCTATGCCGCCACGATTCTCTGTGCCTTGGCCGTGATTATCTATGCTTTTATGGGAAATTTTACGGGGCTTTTAATCGCAATTTTCATTCTGGGCTTTTCAAATGGCTTTGGCCGTTCTGCCCTTCAGTCAAATTTCTCAATGCTGGACGAATGTGGCGAATTTGGAATTCCAGAGGCAATGGGAATTTTCAATTTCACGGATTTTATCGGTCAGTCATTTGGACCGACAGTTATGGCCATGGTTTTCCTTTCAGGAAACATAAAAGTTTCTGCCACAATCTTTGCAATAATTATGTTTTGTTTTAGCATTTTGCATGTTACAATAGATTTG
>DGTW01000157.1 GCA_002393835.1 Treponema sp. UBA4326 | reverse complement strand
TGCAAACTGATTAACTGCCAGTCCCCAGTCTTTAATGGACATAGTCCAGCGGGTACTGGCATTTTTAATTGCCAGATACATTACCTTGTATATCGAATCATCATCAGGGAAACTTGATTTGTTTCTGGTAACTTTTCGCAGGGAAAAGTTCAGGGATTCGATTGCGTTGGTTGTGTAAATGGCCCGTCTGATATCTTCAGGGTAATTAAAGAACTCAGTCAGGTCATTCCAGTTTCGTTCCTAGGAAGCCTGAATCATCGGATATTTGTCATTCCATTTTTTGCCGAATTCTTCCAGAGCTTCATGACTGCTTTCAGCATTGATTGCAGAATAGACTTCTTTCAAGTCACGGCAGACAGCCTTAAGGTCTTTGTAGGAAACAAACTTCGTAGAATTGCGAATCATGTGGACAATACAGTGCGGCATAATCCGCTTCGCGTCTTATGCTGCGAGTTTTTGCTTTGCAAAAACTCGTGAAGCAAACGAAGTTTGCGACTCCATGCAGGCAATGAGGATGTCTTCAACACCACGGTTCTTGATGTCTGTAAGTACGCTCATGCGGCTCCGCCGCGCATATAATAAGCCTCAGATTTAGACACGGAGGAGAAAAAATAACGAATTTGTGCTAAGTTCAAGGTAGGACAGATTCATGGGAAGAAAGAGAAAAGATTTTTCAGACAAATTCAAAATTGAAGTTGCGAAGGAAGCTCTTAAAAAGAGAGCGAAAGAAGCAGAGGTTGCGGCGAAGTACAACATAGCCCCAAGCACGCTTTCAGAATGGATGGAGCTGTTTCTGGAAGGAAAACTGGAAACAGACGAGCAGAAAGCCCTTCGTGAAGAAAATGAAAAACTCAGGGCAAAGCAGGATGAGATGCTTGCTTCCCTCGGTAAAAAGCAGCTTGAAGTTGATCTGTTAAAAAAAAAGCTACATCTGGATTAGCATCCTGGCAGCTTGTTCAAAAAGACATGCGTGACGAGAATGGTGTCAGGCTGACAATCCTTGAACAGTGCCGGATTCTGAAACTTTCCCGGGCTACTTACTATGAGTGCTGTAAATTTGAAGCAGAACGTCAGAAAAAGAAGGCCGAGGAAAACAAAATAAGGCTCAGGCGGGCCAAGACCGTAATCCATGAGTGGTCAACCCACAGCACATACGGTTACAAGAAGATGTCAAAGCATCTGAAGCGGCTCGGCTACGACTGGGCCGGGGAAAAGCTCATCCGCAATCTTTATAAAGAGCTTGGAATCAAAGGACAGAAACCTGTTTTCAAGACGACAAGAAGCGGAAAAGCGCCATACGGCAAGTTCCCGTACCTCCTGCGGAACAAGTTCATCGCGTTCCCGAACCAGGTCATGGCAACCGACATCACTTACATCAAGACCCCGTGGGGCATGATGTATTTTACGGCTGTGATTGATTTATACCGCCGGAAGATTCTGAGCTGGCGGCTATCGGACAGCATGAAGACAGATTTCTGTCTGGAATGCGTGAGAGAGGCGTTTGAGAAATATGGAGTTCCGGCAGTCTTCAACACGGACTGCGGTTCTCAGTACACCAGCGGTGAGTTCATCGAGCTTCTGAAATCCTACAATGTTGAAATCAGCATGGACGGAATCGGAAGATGCAAGGACAACATCTTTGTAGAACGAACCTGGCGTACACTGAAATATGAATGGATTTTTCTTCGGGATTACAGGTCTGAAGAAGAACTCAGAAAACTGCTTGGAGACTTTGTGAAGTTCTTCAACAATGAAAGAATTCATCAGGGCTTGGATTACAAAACTCCTGACGAAGTATACAGGGAAGGAAGCTTTCCTTCTGCAATCATCAAAAAGATGGCAGCTGCATAAAATTCGTTATTTTTCAGACAAAATGTCTGGACAAAAGGCTTAGCTTAGAGGTGGGGGAGCGGACGCTGTTCAACGGCGGGCGCATTACGCTTTCCTGCGGGGAGCAGGGCACGCACATAAAAATTGGCGCGGACTGTTTATTTGCAAGTGACATCGTGTTTACGATATCTGACAACCACGTTATCTACGACCTTGCTGACGGGCACGTGTGTAACCCGCCGGGAGATATTGTGTTGGAGAACCATATCTGGGTATGCCGCAGCGCGACGGTGTTGAACAATACGCTTGTTTCCGCAGATTCGGTGATTGCATCTCATGCGCTCGTCACCCGGAAATTCCGAGAGCCGAATGTCGTTATCGGCGGTGTTCCCGCAAAAATCATACGGCACGGTTGCAACTGGAAGCGGTGAGCAAACATTAACAAGAAAAGCGTCTCTTACTATTATGAGCTTAGGAGGGTAACAATGTATCGGTTATACAATCTTTCTATTGGAGAGAAAGTTGACTGGCTTGTGAAGCACAAGGATTTGCTTCGGCAGAATATCGTCATTTCCCCGTGGAACGAATTTGGGATGAGTGTAATCCGCTTTTCTGATGCCTGCTGTGCCGCTTTGCGCAAGGAGACTGCATAATGGCTGGCTTCCGCGTTGTCCTTTTTGGCACGGGTGCGTTTTACGAGCGATATAAAACGCTTGCCTTTGGCACTGACACCGTGCTTGCCCTTGCAGACAATGATATAGCAAAGCAGGGCCACGTCATTGACGGCATTCCCGTTGTTGCGCCAGCGGAGCTTTGCGCGTTGGAGTATGATTTTGTCGTACTGCTT
Source organism: Treponema sp. UBA4326 (assembly GCA_002393835.1). GTDB lineage: Bacteria > Spirochaetota > Spirochaetia > Treponematales > Treponemataceae > Treponema_D. The sequence goes on along the minus strand of DGTW01000157.1, from coordinate 3,246 downwards.
CTGAGCTATGAGAACGCAATTTTGGTTTTCGGTCAGATTGCCTCACTGGGTGTTCCGAAAGAAAAAATCCTTTTTTATGATGATTATATCGTGCTCCGCTCGGGCGGGAAGCACCGCGTCTTTGCGCCTGAGCCACCCGTCAAAGTCGCGCTTGTTACCACCGACCTTAGTTACGGCGGCGGCACGATTGCCCTGATAAGTGCCGCCCGTGCGTTGCTCGGGGGACGGTTTTCCGTCACGATTGTAACTCCTCAGGCTGACGCAGCGCTTGTTTCGGAAGTGAACGGGTACGGGATTACGGTTGTAGAGTACCCCGCGTTCTACAAAATGGGAAAAGACGAGCTTGACTGGATACAGGGCTTTGATTTTGCCGTCGTAAACACGTTCCAGATGATTGACTGTGCCGTAAAAATAAGCGGCGTTGTTCCTATGCTTTGGTGGCTGCACGAGCCGAGCGAAAAGCCCTGCATGATTTATCCGAACACGCTTGCCCGCTATGCTTCATATCTGGGCGACCCCCGCATACGGCGCATCCCTGTTTTTGCCGTGAGTTCTGTTCCCCTCCGCGCTTTCTGTGGGCATTTTTCAGGCTGTGACGCACAGATACTTCCCTATTGCGTTAAGGACGAGGCGTTCCCGTCTGCTGCGCGGCAGGAAAAAGTTTCTGGCAGGCACATCACATTCGCGCTCATCGCGGGCTTTTCCCCGCTCAAAAACCAAACGCTTTTTCTCAAAGCTGCCGGAATGCTGAACAAAGCGCGCCCGGGCTTGTGCCGTTTTTTGCTTGTCGGGAGAGCAGGGGCTACTGACTACGCGAAGGAAGTGCTTTTTATGGCGGAGCACACGGCCGGCGTGGAGGTGCGCGGCCTGCTTTCGCGCCAGCAGATGAAAAAAGCATACGAGGACGAAATTGACGTGGTGGTGTGCCCGTCGCAGATTGAGTCGCTCCCTACGGTCATTGCCGAAGGCATGATGTGGTCAAAGCTCTGCATTTGCTCGGACAACACGGGAATGTCCGACTACATAAAAGACGGCGACAACGGATTTTTGTGCCGCATGGGAAGCCCCGATTCCCTGTATGAGAAAATGCGGTATTGCGCGGAGCATTTTGACGCGCTGGAACAGGTGCGGGAACAGGCAAGAAAAACATACGAGAATAATTTTTCTATGGGCATATTCTCGCGGCGGCTTGAAAAAGCGATAAGCCGCATACTGAAAGATGCGCGGGAAGGGGAGGCTGACAATGTACGCTGATGAGCGGCTTGTTGTTTTTGGCACGGGAAAGGCTTCTGAAAATGTGTTTACGTGGCTTAAGGAAAAAGGAGTCGTTCCCGTTGCAATCGTTGACAATAATCCCAGGACGTGGGGAAAAACGATATGCGGCGTCTGTGTTTCTTCGCCCGCTGTGCTGCGCGGGCTTTCCTTTGACCGTGTGCTTGTTTCTTCCTCGCAGTATTTTACTGAAATTGCCGCTGAGCTAAGGGAAAAATATGCGCTGGCACAAGAGCATATCCTGCGTCCGACGGCGCTTTTGCAGGAAGAGCTGGTGGAATTCTACCGGCAAAATCCCGCGCTTATTGACTCGGGCGAAAAAGAGCTTCTCTTGGAGCGGATAAGGCTTTCCGGCGAGGTTTTGCCGTTCAACTATCCGTTTTCCGATGAGGAGAACCGCGCAAAAATCACCGTTGAAGTCGGTTTTGATGAATCCTGTTCGCTTTTTTATGCGATGTACAAGGGCAAGCGGATGTATATGGCGCGCAAATTCACCACTGCGGAGCGCGTGATACAGTATGTGCGGGGAATCATCACCGAGCAGCACAAAAATTCCCCGCACCGCTATCTTGATGATGATTTTGCCTTTGAGGGCGGCATCGTGCTTGACGCGGGCGTTGCGGAAGGCAATTTTGCGCTTGATGTGCTGGAAGCGGCCGAAAAAATCGTGCTGGTTGAAGCCGATCCGCTCTGGTGCGAGGCGCTTGCGCATACGTTTGCCCCGTACAAAGAAAAAGTACACATCGTGAACAAATTTCTTTCTGATTCTGACGGCAAGGATTCAGTCACTGTCGATACTTTGCTAGGGGGGGGGGACGTCTTTGACTTTATCAAAATGGACATAGAGGGCGCGGAGATGTGCGCGCTCCATGGAGCAGAAAAGACACTCCGCACTTCAAAAAATATGCGGCTTGCGGTGTGTGCGTATCACCGTTTTGACGATGAGCGCAACATAAAGGCATTTTTAGGCAGCGCGGGATTTGACGTGCGGACAACGCAGGGCTATATGGTATTCCCGTTTTCGTCAGAACACCCCAAGCGCTTTGTGCGCGGCGTTATCAGGGCGCAAAAACGGTAGCATACCGGGAATACCTCTGTACATACCCGCAAATCCCGCGCAAAATAAAGTCAGACTTTAGAATTCTCGGAGGGATGGCTTGTACTTGACATCGCAGTCTTACAGAATCATACTATAATCAGGGAAAGTTGCTCAAGACGGGGCTTGTCATTTGCATGACTGACGAGCTTGTGCCGTGCAGCAGGGATGTCTGGCTTTGCCCCGTGGAGAAGAAGTAAATCTGCAACCTATGTACAAAACATCGGGAATGGTGTATATTGCTAGGCATGGATAAAGGGATTATACGCACGGCGGTGTTCTGCCTGTATCAAAAAGCGGTCGTGTTTCGCGCGATGTGGTGCAGCTTATACGCGGGCTGCGCGAGAACGTGACGGATTTTGTCATTGTCATAAATGGGGAATGTAAGGATACAGATTTGCTCCGGCAGTATGCGGGGATTATCATAGAACGCGAGAATAAGGGGTTTGACGGCGGTGCGTTCAAGGTGGCGCTTGCTATGCCCGGCGTGCAGGAGCTTGTTGCGCGTAGTGATGAGCTGGTGCTGTGTAACGATACTTTCTACGGATCGTTCGTGCCGTTCAGCGATATATTCGCAAAAATGCGTGGGTCGGAGGCGGATTTCTGGGGCATACGGTTTGCGGATAACGGGCTTACGCAGCTGCTCCAGTCATTTTTCCTTGTGTTCCGCAAGCGGATTCTCAGCTCCTGCATTCTGACGGATTTTTTTGCCCTGTACCCGGAGAACAGCACGAACTTTAATGATGCGCTTGTGTTCTTTGAGCGCAATATATTCTGCTATCTTACCGAAAAAGGATACACCCATGATGCTTTCTACAAGCTGCGCTACCGGGCTTTGGACGCGGACATTATTTAGCCCGAAATTCGAGTTTTCTAAA
>DGTW01000117.1 GCA_002393835.1 Treponema sp. UBA4326 | reverse complement strand
AGTGAGCAGAGCTCAGGCGAGTTTGTGTCGCAACCCCGACTCCGCCCGTTTTTTGCTTTTGTCAGTTGATTTAAAACTCGATATTCACTCAATTTCTTCTTAACAATTTCCTTAAAATTCCGATGATTGAAGGGTAGACATGGCAAAATGTGCTTGGGTGGGAAAAACAGCACATTTTAGCTCTTACGGGAGACCAGGCATGAATATTCTTTCAATTTCTCAGGTGCAGAATAATGCTCAAGCTGATTTGAGTCAGGCACTTTCATCTCAGAGTCAGAAAATTACAGAAAGCGACAAGCCTTCTTTCGCGGATTTTCTCAAAATTGCCCGCCGTGAATCAGGCCGGGAGAGCGAGAAAACTTCTGAGACGGCTGAGACAGCAAGAGCTGACAAAAGCGAAGAAAAAAATCCTGCTGAATCAGAAAAAGTCGCAAAAAATGAAAAGGCTGATTCTTCAAAAGTTTCTGAGAAAAAAGAGGAGAGAGCTGGCGATAAGGATGAAAAATCTGAAAAGCTCGCTCAGAAAAAATCTTCAGATGAAAAAAAAGAAGACATCGCAAAGAATAATGCTGAAAACGAGCATGGTGTGGCTGATTCCAACGGCACTATAGCCGTCAAAAATGCCGAGTTACTTGCCTTGTCTCAGAATCAGCAAAGCCTGCCTGCTGGCGAAATTTCAGCTGACATGGAAGAAGGGCTTTCTCTTTCGGCAGCTGGCGAATTACAGACAGCGGACAAGGAAATTGACGATAAAACCCTTTCCTGGCTCGTGGCATCTTCAAAAGCTGAAGGTCTGGACGAGGATATTTCAAGGGAAGATTTTGATGCCCTCATCGATGCAGCCGTTGAGTTCATTCCCGGCTTTGAGAGCGAGGAAGAAAAACTTGAGAGTGCCCAGAATCTGGCGGCAAATGACCCGGCCCTTTTCCTGGAGAATTTGGAAAATTCTGCCGCTGAAAAGGCCATGAATCTGTCTTTGACAGGCGACCTGACTTCAGCGGACAAGAAAATTGCCTCTCAAAATGGCGAGAAGAAAAATGCTGCAAAACTTTCCGTTCACGATTTACGAACAAAAAAGTTTTTTGACGAGACTGACGCAAAAATTTCCTCTGACAAAATCGTACAGAAATCAGCCGAGAAAAAAGAAATAAACCTTTCAATGCAAAAACAGGCCGACGGCAATATCCAGATGACCATGGAGCTCGCCGCCCGGGCAGAGCAAAACATTGCCTCTACATCAAGTCAGGCGGCCGGAGCCAACGGCTCTAACTTCCAGGCAATGCTTACAAATGCCGTTCAAGAAAACGCTCCTGACTTCGTAAAGGCTGGAAACATCGTCTTAAAAGACAATAATCAGGGTTCCATTAACTTGATTCTCAGGCCTGAGGGACTTGGAAACGTAAGAATTTCCCTAAATCTCGATGACAAGAATCTTTCTGCCCAGATTACGGTGCAGACAAAGGAAGCCATGGAGGCCTTTAAGGAAAGTATTCCTTCTTTGAAGCAGGCTTTTGCCGAGAGCGGATTCGAGACAGGCAGCTTTGATTTGAATTTCTCAAACAATTCGAGCCAGCAGGGCTTCGCCCAGGGTGAGAGCCACAATCAGCAGAATGCACAGCTCCTTGCCCAGAGAAGTTACGGTGACTTCGTGACTCCTGAAACTCTTGCAGCTGAAGCCGGAGAAGCTTATTCTTCCGCTGGAGACTATGGAATTAATATAGTTGCCTAGTGAAAAGCTAAATCGTGCATTTTGTGGTTAATCTTCTTAAGTCACGATTTCAAATGCCGATATTTGAAGTGTAGCGAATCACGGTCGTGAAGCCGCTATATGTGGGGTAAAAAAATGGAAATGACAGCTAACAGCATCAACACAACGATGACCGCCCAGGACAAGTTCAAGGTCGATAATGTTGTAAACGGATACAACAAAAAACTCGACATGGAAATTCGTCAGGGAAGAATCGCCAGCAAGGAGCTTGGAAAAGACGATTTCCTCAAGCTGCTAATGGCTCAGCTTACAAATCAGGATCCGACCAGTCCGATGGAAAACACAGAGTTCATCGCCCAGATGGCACAGTTCTCTTCTTTGGAGCAGATGACTAACATGAGCCAGAATTTTGACAAGATGGCGGCTATGCTCAATTCCAACGAGGCGCAAAGTATGCTCGGTCGTACGGTTCAGATTGACTTGGGTGCTGATCAGAGCACCACTGGAGTCGTAGAGGCTGCCACCCGAGGAAACAACCCACAGATTCAGGTGAACGGTATGTTCTACGATATGAATAAAATCAAGGCTGTGTACGGCTTTTAGAACAATAGTATATAAAAAGAGGGTAGCGATATGATGAGATCACTTTATTCTGGCGTTTCTGGTTTGCAGAATCATCAGACAAGAATGGATGTAATCGGCAACAACATTGCCAATGTAAACACGACAGGTTTCAAACGGGGCCGCGTGAACTTTCAGGACATGATTAGCCAGCAGCTTTCTGGAGCCGCAAAGCCAACTGAAGAAAAAGGCGGCGTCAATCCTAAGGAAGTAGGACTTGGCATGACTGTAGCCGCAATAGACACGGTTTTCACTCAGGGAAACTTGCAGTCAACCGGTGTTTCAACTGATATTGCGATTCAGGGAAACGGTTTCTTCATCGAGAAGAACGGCGAGAAATCATACTATACCCGTGCCGGTGCGTTCTCACTTGACCAGAATGGAACTCTCGTTAATCCGGCAAATGGAATGAGAGTCCAGGGTTGGATGGCCCGTGAGCTTAACGGAGAAATGGTTGTTCAGACAGCGGCTACCCCTACTGACCTCACGATTCCCGTAGGCTCAAAAGACCCTGCTAAAGCTACCCAAAACATTAACTTTGCCTGCAACTTGAACAAAAATACCCCGGAAATCCCGGAGAATGCCACTGAGGCTGACATCGCAAAGGGAACATGGAACACCGAATTCAAGATTTATGACTCATTCGGCAACGAGCACCTTTTGAACGTAAACTTTACCCGAGTTCGCGGTAACCCAAATCAGTGGAACGCTACGGTTCAGATTGACCCTGACAACGCTGACTTTACACAGACACGAGTCGGCTTGGGAACTACAGACGGCGTTGAAAACACATTCACCGTGTCTTTCGATAACAACGGAACCTTGCAGGCTGTTACCGATTCTGCAGGAAATGCTTCTAACCCTAACGGCGAGATTATCCTTCAGGCTTCTTACACAGTTCCTGAGTCAAACGCAGATGCTGACGGAAATCCATACCGCCAGACGATGAACATCAACCTGGGTACAATCGGTTCTATGATTAACACCGTTACCCAGAGTGCTTCGGCAAGCTCAACAAAGGCTTTCTACCAGGACGGCTACGCTTTGGGCTACCTTGAGAACTTCAAGATTGACTCAACGGGTACAATCACCGGAGTTTACTCAAACGGCACGAACAGAACAATCGGTCAGCTCGCTATGGCAACATTTGCCAACCAGAACGGTCTTGAAAAAGCCGGCGACAACACTTATGTAAAGAGCAACAACTCTGGAGACGCAAAAATCAATGCTTCTGGAATCGCAGGTGGCGGTACTTTCCTTGCCGGAGCCTTGGAAATGTCAAATGTTGACCTCACCGAGCAGTTCACGGACATGATTGTAACCCAGCGAGGCTTCCAGTCAAACGCAAAGACAATCCAGACGGCAGACACATTGCTTGAGACTGTCTTGAGCTTAAAGCGATAGGCCTCCATGCCTTAACAAGTTTTCATAAATGAAAATTTGCGGGCAACTGGCTTAATGCTTCGGCCAAACGAGGGTGACAAGATAAGCCCTCCATGCCTTGCATTAAATGTATGAACCACAGATTAGGCAGATGGCACAGATTTGTTTTTTGAATCTGTGTAATCTGTGACATCTGTGGTTTATTTTTTTTGCCCTTCAGCTTGCTTCTTCTGTTCCTGAAATGTCATTATAATATTCACTTATGCAGCTTCTCTCTCAATTCTATGAGTCAATTTTTGGCTCGAAAACATACAAGCTTTCCCTTGACGCTTCATGTACTTGTCCGAATCGTGACGGTAGGAAGGGCTGGGGCGGTTGTATCTTTTGTTCGGAAAGGGGGAGCGGGGACTTTGCTGAGGATAGAAAACTTTCAATTATTGAGCAGGTTGAGAGAGCCAAAAAAAGGGTTGAGGCAAAAGTAAAGGGGAGAAGCGGAAAGAGACAGGGGAAATACATCGCTTATTTTCAGAATTTTACATCAACCTATGGTGATGCAAGCTTGCTGGTAAAAAAATACAAGGAAGCTCTTTCTTGTGAAGGCGTTTATGGTCTTGCCATTGCCACAAGACCTGACTGCCTCTCTGATGAAATCCTTTCCGAAATTGCAAGAATCGCCGAAAATACTTTCGTTCAGATTGAGCTGGGCTTACAGACTTCAAACGAAAAGACCGGAAAAATCATTAACCGCTGCTATAGCAATGAAGACTATTGCTCTGCGGTGAGAAGAATTAAGGAAGCGAATCCTTGCATTCATATTGTGACTCACCTGATTTTTGGCTTGCCCGGTGAGACTGAAAAAGACATGGTTAATAGCGTGAAATTTGTCGTAAAGGAAAATATGAAGAATGTCTCGCTAAAGTCTGGTGAGCGAGGGGAGATAATGACGGAAGCAGATTATAAAACTCCATTTATGCCATCCGTGAAAAATTTAAATTCTTCGTTCGGCATAAAAATCACCACGCTTTATATTTTGAAAAATACCCTCCTTGCAAAAATGTACGAAAATGGTGAAGTCAATCCGCTTTCCAAAGACGAATACTTTGACCTGCTCAAAAAAGCCCTGCCTTTTCTCCCTGAGAATTGCGTGATTCACAGGCTTACAGGAGACCCGCCTAAAAAAGACCTGCTTGCCCCTGAGTGGACGACGGACAAAAAGCGGGTGATGAATGAATTGCGAGATAAACTCGGCTTCTAAACTCTTGTCAGATTATTTGCAACTTGCTCAACAAATATCTGCAAGTTGTTAAAAAATCTTTTTTACGCAAGTAAGGCTGAACTGTCTTTATGCCCTCTTGCTTACTTTCTCCTGATACGCCTTACTAAAATCGCTGAGCCTAAGACCAGCTCCATTGCAAGGGGAATGACCACGCATAGGGCTGGAAAGAGGCCAATTTTGATAGCGAATGGAATTATGTCCGCCTGAATCATGCCTTTTCCAGTGATTTTTCCCCAGATGTGAATGTGACTGAAAATTTCCCCGAAATCCATGTGCCCGCCAAGAATCATTATACAAAGCCAAGCTGTGGCTGCCATGAGAGAGGCCAGTGCTGTAATTAAAAGCCAGTGGTGTTCCCTGAATGCCGCAATTATGAGGGGGAGGAGGGCACACAAGGCTGTCGCCAGGATCCAGAATTCTCCGAATGGACTTGAAAAAAGGGAAATGAAAACCAGAAGAAGTGTCAAAAGTGTGTAGACCCAGAAATTTTCGGTGCCAAAGAGCAGGTAGAAGAGGGCTAGAGCGACAATTGAGGCACAATCAACTATTAGAATTGCGTGGATTGGAAGTGCCGTGTAGAAAAAGTCAGCGAAGATAATACCTACAGAGAGAGAAATGGAAAGAAGCTCAAGTCCGAGTGAAAAAATGAAGAACCTGTCTTTTTTGTATTTCTTTGCCAGAAGAATTGAAAAATACTCGTTCCAGACCAGAAAGGCGATTATAACCGCACTGCCAATCCAGAAATGCTCGAAAGGATTGTATAAAAAGGGTGCGAAGATAAAAATGGTTTCAAAAGCCGTAAACCAGTGAATTCTTTTTTTATCGTTTATAATATACCAAAGTACAAAGGAGGCCAGTGCTATTGAGTCCAGAACAATCATTGAAATGAATGTGACAGGAGCTTTGTGTTGGTATGCCAGGGTAAGTGAGACGGCAAGGGCATAGGTCAGTAAAAGAATTCCGCCATAAAGGGTCTTATTCTTTTTTACTTCTTTTGAATCAACTTGTCTTACGGTTTTGTCCAGCTTTTTTGAGGATGAGCGCAGGCTTGCGATTAGATAAAGAAGACAGTTACTTGTGCAAGCCGTGACCAGAAGCCACGAATCCCTGATAGCCAGCGGCACAAAGACAAGGGAAATATAAAGGACTATCTGCCAGTCTTTCGGAATGTCATGCTTTTTTATGAAGTTATTGTTGAGAAAAATGAGAATGGGGAGTATTATGCAAGAAATAAGAATTGGTTGCTTTGCAGCCGGCAAAAACCTGCTGGCCCAGTATGTGGTGACGAAACCTGCCAGTGCACAGGCAAAAAAGGATTTTACGATTTCCTTCTGATCTTTTGAAAGTGTCTTTCGGTCTGTCCACACGAATTCGGCACAGAAAACAACCAGTGCCAGAAAGGCGAGTGCCCATGGCAAGAGTGGAACGATGTTGTCATCAATGAAGTCTTTTAAAATCCACATGATTATCCTCCTGAAGACTAGACATATACTAGCATGGTTAGATACAAATTACAAGTTGTTTTTACAGGGTCTCCGCATTATAAACCGT
>DGTW01000008.1 GCA_002393835.1 Treponema sp. UBA4326 | reverse complement strand
CGTGCAAGTGCCGGCGTTACAGGTATCCGTCTTTCACAGGGAGACGAGCTTGCAGCCGCAATTTGTGTCGAAGAAGGAAAAGACGCTCTCGTTATCACAGAAAAGGGCATTGGAAAGCGAGTTGACTTTGAGGAATTCGGTCAGCACGGACGAGGAACCGGTGGTCAAAAGATTTTTGGCAACACGGACAATAAAGGCGAGATTATCGGAGCTATCGCAGTCTCTGAAGATGCTGAAGTTATCTGTATGACAGGTCAGGGTAAAACCCTTCGTATCAAAGCCGGCGATGTTTCAAAGCAGGGACGAGGAGCTTCTGGAACAAGAGTAATCAACATCGATTCCCCGGACTATGTAGTAGGTTTCGACAGTGTAGCACAAGATAAAGAATAGAGAAAATTTGGGCACTCCCCACACAAGTGTGGGGCGGGCTTTTCGGGGTTCCGCCTTTCGGCTTCATTGCCTGCGGCAACGGCTAACGCCGCCCCTACAATCCCTAGTGCAGAAACTCCGTGTATCAGAAAGATGCACGGAGTTTTAACATTGATGTTCATAACAGGGCTGTTCGCGGTCAGTTATTTCGTTCCCCGCACATATGCAAGAACATCAGACCATGAATCGATAAATTTCATGTCTGGATTGTTAGGATCTTTTGTTGCATCAGCGTACATAAATTGTGCTCGTCCACTATAGAAATGTGGCTCAAGCCTCCTAACACCCGATTCTGCGATAAACCGTTCTTCTTTTGTGTTTAGGGCTAGTAGAGTATCACTTAAATTTTCTTTTGGGATTTCTTTTGCAAAATCCATTATCACAACGCCGCTATTATTCACATTCATATAGCGATATTTTCTTGCTTGTGCAAAGCAGAGTGTGCAACAAGCAACCAAAACAAAAAAACTAATTACTTTCTTTTTCATACGATTCTCCTCATATAATTTTTAAACTCACCAATCGAAATTTCCGCATGGTGATTACCGTTGGGGGAATTACTCCCATACCTGCTGATTATTGATAATAATTGTTTGCCTTTTTCATCTGCTATATACCGCTCCTTTTAAAAGATTTATTTTTAAGGAATGCCAACAGGGCAAGCGATTCCTAAAAATGCTAGTTTATTGTGAGTTATAGCAATTCCATTACTTCTGCAAAAAATTGCGTGAGGACATGCTGTTTAATTTCATCGCTTAGGGATTCATCAGTAAGTTCTTTAAAATGTTTGTCTGCGAGCAAAAACCAAATAACCCCGCCTTCCTTCGAAACATTAGAAATGTAGGTCCCATTATGAAATTTCCAATCAGCAGCGATGATTTCTAGTTTGCGACAAAAGTCTAATTGTACTTCATTGTGTTTAAAATTTTCACAGTCAAACCATATGTCTACGCTAGGCATATCTTCAACTGGTTCAAAACCTTTACGTCCTTTTTTGAATTTTCCAAAATAAAATGGAATATCATTTATTGCAGTTTGAACGCCAAAACTATACTCATTATCCCCAAATTCCTCTGGCTCTGTCAAAGAAACAGAGGTTGCATTTCTGTACAAATTTATTGCGGTCAAAAGTTGTTCAATAAAGTTTTTACTATCAAAGTATGCCGTTTTATTCATCTGCGATTTTCCCTTAAATTTTTCAATTAGAGAAATATAAGTTCTCAATTTGATAATTTTAATTCCACAAATTGATGATGTCAAGTTTCTCAATTAGCGAATATTCTTTTTTACATGGAACCCATTGAAATCAAAAGAATTTTTACCGAGAACATCAGAAAATATCGTATGTTGAATTCTATGACCCAACAGGAACTTGCTGAAGCAGCGGATATATCTGTGAGTTTTCTCTGTGATTTGGAAAGTGGTAAAAAATGGGGTACACTGGAAACTATGGCGAAAATTTCAAATGCATTGCGTATCAAGCCGTATCAGCTTTTGCTTCCGGAAGAAAACAAAAATTCTGATGTGACACTTCATGAAGATTTGTCAGAATTGGGGCAGTTCATCACGCAGACAGTAGAAACCAAAATCAAGGTTTTGATGAAAAAGTATTCGATGTAATATTTTACTTATGCTTAGAGTGAAACAGCAATAGCTGCACTTGATAAATCGATTTTATTATTCCATTCTATTTCACTGTCTATTTCAGGATTTTTATCCCAACAAACATTATTTGAATCATCAATGTAAACGCGTTTGAAATTATCAAAATCAGCAAGTTGTTCAAATATCGTATTTTCTTTTATATATGGTTTTACATCGAAAATTCGTTTTTCATCGTTTTCAAAAGTGATTGTTAATGTAAAATTCTTGTTTGGCATAGCAGACAAAAGTTTCTTTCGCCCTAATGCAAAGTAGCTTGCCATTTTAGGGTCAAAGCCTTTAGAAAGATAAAATTCAACAGATTTTGACATCTTCAAGGTCTTCCAATTTTTTTTTATATTAGTATAAAAAAAACTCCCGACAATCAAAAAAAATATATACAGTTTATTTTGTTTTTTGAGTTGAAACTTCTTGAAAAAAGTACACGAACGATAGGTAATAAGTTTTCATTTTATGATATAAAATAAGTGCTGGATTTAGAGATGGCTTTTTAAAAAATATGTAAACAGCGTTTCATGTGAAACAATTTGAAAATTTTCGTTAAATTCTTTAAAAAATATTTTAAATTACTGCTGACAAAAGTTCGTATGTCGTATACAATAAATATGGGGATAGGTAGTGAAATCAGCCATTCTCCTTTTCGTTCATATCCATAGTGGCTGATTAATAACCATCAGGCGGCCGGAGGAGCAGAAGTGCTTCTCCGGTTTTTTTGTTCTACCTATCATACATTCTTCTGTGTTTATTTTCTTTGTTTTTATTACATGTATTTTCTGGCAGAATAAAAATGATTTTACTCAAAATAGCAATAATCACTTTAGATAAGCTTCTTTAGTTTTGAACAGTTTCATGTAAAACACTCGTTATTGGAATCCAGAAATTGTAATAGAAGATTATGTTTTATGTAAAAATGGAATAAGATTTATAAATTCTTTAATATATAATTTTAATTCTATGTTTCATGTGAAACATTGACTTTTCCACAAAATGTTTAAAACTTGTTGATAACTGTAAATTTTCAACAAGTTTCTAACAAAATGTGGAAAAATTCTGAGTTTTAAATAAAATGTTTGATGAAAGCTTTGTATTAGAGTCTGTTAGAATTCTATTCGCTAAAATAATACTCTTGAACGAAGTTCAATATTATACCCTGATTTGTCATAATCATTTGTTTCATGTGAAACAGGTAAGTACTGGAAATTTTAGATAATTGTGTATTTTGCGAAACTTTTTATCTTTAACTTCGCCATCTTTTTTTTTGCACATAGTTTTATCTTTTGAAAATATAGTTTCATGTGAAACAACTAGAAAATTCAAAATAGTGAAAATATGTCTTCCAAAAAACATTATAAATGAAGATACTATTTGATCAGGACGTAAAATTCTGCGTCTGGGAAATTGTCAGTTAAACCGAATTCATAGATAGTATGTAATATTCGTTCAGTGCATGGTTAATTATGAATATCAAAAGCCAAAGTTTTGCATTAAAAGTTTAGCTGTAAAATTAATTTATCGGGTAGGGGGAAGCTTGATTTGAAAGGTTTTCGTTTAATGTGAAACTTTTTTATCTTTTCAGCGCTTCTTTCTTTATTGAGCAATGAAAAAGGTATATTCTCGTGTTTCATGTGAAACCCGGATGTCTTAATTATTGTTGCAGAACAGATGTTTGTAAATAAAAAAAATGAGAAATCGTTCAAAAATTATTTATTCTGATTATAGTAAGACAAATCCATAATTTGCTTTTCTTTCTTGTTTCATGTGAAACATATTAATTAAAAAAGCATGGAATCTTTCGTTTGTCATAATTAGTTTTTTATTAAATATAATACAGACTCTCTTCTTCACCTCATTATTTCACGTGAAACAGCAGATTTGATAGTTTACAGCCTAGCGATAGTGAGTTTAAGGTAGCTGCCATTTTGATAAAGCATTTAAAAAACGAACGGTGATTCATTATTTTATTGTTGTGTTACTCTCTTCAATTTTATTAACTAAAGGTTGGTTGAATTTTACTTTTTGCAACTATTATCATGGTTTATCCTAACTAACGAATATTTGAATTTTTCATTTTATATTTGAAAGTAATATAAGAGTGGAAAAAAGAAATCGTGTAACAAGAAGCCTGCGATTTTAATAAGCCCTTTTTGAAAGGAAGTCTTTTTTAATGAAAGAATTTTATAATGTGTGCTGGATTGTGTTGATTCTGTTGTTGGAAAAAAAGCAGGCAAGCATTTATATGGAAAGGATTCCAGATGCTTGCCTGTTTATTAGACTTGCAGAAAAAAGCTGTTTTTGCTTTCTAATTTTTAAGCCTCAGTCGGAAAAGTTTTGAACCTCGTTGCGGATTCCATTTTTCACGACGTTTTTCCGGTAGAGTTTCGATTTTATCTGAGATAAAGCCCTGTTTTTCAAACCAATCGGCCGTTTGCGTTGTGAGAATAAAAACGCTTTCGATTGCAACTGTTTTTGCCTTTTCAATCAGATATTCAATCATTTTGGGGCCGATTCCGATGTGGGCGCAACTTTCATCGACGGCAAGGGCTGCGATTTCTGCCTGACTGCGATCATAAATGTGAAGTGCGGCACAGGCACGAACAGCACCATCCAGTTCATATACAATGAAGTCATTGTATTCAGATTCCATCTGTGTTTCGGTGCGAGGCAGCAGAATTTCCTTTTTAACAAAGGGGCGCATGAGGGAAAGGACGGCAGAAATGTCTTCCCGTCGCATTGCCCGGAATTTACCGTAATTTGATTTATATACCATTGTTCCTGAACCAAAATCACTGAAAATTTCACAGGGGAGAGCGCCTTCGATTGAGCCGTTTAGGATGTGAACTCGTGTAACGCCAGAAACAACTGATTTTTTTGCTAGCTGAAGCATTGAGAGTATCTTTTTATTATTTGATGATGCGGCAGGATTGTTTGGGGAATTTTTGTCTGTAGCAGCCAGTTTATCTTCTTTATCTGATGAATTTTCTTTTAAAAACTCATCAACTTCCTCAATATTCATTGCTGGAACACAGCCCTCTGGGGAAAGTCCGAAATCTTTGGGAATCACAAAAAATTTTTCGGAAAGCTCGGCATCAGGAAGAAGAAAGAAAAGTTTGTCGGCATGTAAATGTGTCGCAATTTGAGAGGCGAGTTCTGCGGAAGAAATGTTGTAGGGCTTACCGTTCAGGCTCCAGCCGATGCAAGGAAAAATCGGAATGAACCCGTTGTCAAGGATTGTCTTTATCGTGTTGTCGTCAAGTTTGTCGATTTCTCCGGCTGTTGCGAAATCCACTCCGCTGAGAACGCCTTTTCCTCGAGCTCGAACCCAGTTCCCGATGACGGCCGTAAGATTTTCTCCGGCAAGGCTTGTCATAACCACATTCGCCGCATCGAAGGCTGCATTCTTAATCAAAGGCATTGCCTCGCTCGGCGTGATTCGGATTCCGTTTTCATAAGTCCAGGAAATTCCGTTTTTGGAAAGATATTCGTCAATCTTTCTTCGCGCACCAGGCACAAGAATTACCTGCAACCCTGCCTGATGAATCAGTGCAATGTCGCGGATATGGCTCACAAAGAGCGGTGAGTCAATGATGTCATCGTCAAGATAAATCACGACAGTCGCATTCTTGAATCGTTTAATGTAGCGAATGACATCACGGATTCGCTCTGCTTTTTCGAGGATTGGACTATTGTTCATTTTGGCTCCCTTTTTTCTTCTATATATTATTGTCGTTATTTCTTTATAAATGCAAGAAGATTGAAAGTATTATTTTTTCAGAGTATGATTTGCGAAAAATCTTCTCCCAGGAAGTGGCGAAGTCGTATGATATGCTGGATATGGATGTTCTTAAGAAAGAGAATGTTTGATTTTGTTTAAATTAAACTGTATTCATTAAAATTCTCATTCACGACATTAACAAGTGATGAAATAAGTTTTTTTTGTAAAGTTTTTGAATCTATAAGAGCAAGGCAATTTTTATCAAATAAATCCAAAGCATCAATATTCAACGCATAGGCAATTTTTTCAAGCATTTGTAGTGATGGAAAATTTTTCCCAACTTCTATCAGGGCAAGGTCGTAAATGCAAGGGGTGAAGTTGTAAAATCAGCTTATGATTATACGACTGGTGAAAGAGTCGGAATGGGATTTCAGAATATGCTTTTTGGTCTCGGTCTTATACACATGGTCATTGGGGCGATGGTCTTTTTATGACAGTTGTAGAAGGTTTTGGTTTATATTGTTTCATTTATGGAAGTATTGGTGATGAAAAAACATCTACTAATGGATATGGTAATAAAGAGCGTGAAACTACTTACAATGCAGGTATGGTTGGAACGGGACTCGGCCTGATAGGTGCTTCTTGGCTCTATGGTTTTATTCGACCTTGCTTCTATCACAAACAGGCAAAACTTGGTATGGACGGAAAATATGACGGCTTGAATATTGCTCTTGCTCCTGCTCAGGATGGTATTGTTTCTCAGGTGTCGTATAAGATTTCTTGGTAGAAATACTTAGTAAAACAAACACTATCGTTCGTTAGCTATAATGTGCGGTAGTGTTTTTATTTTATAAACATCTAATTTAGAATTTTAACAATTTTAATATCAAATATTAATTCCATTCGCAATTTAATCAAAAATACACTATAATTATCCCATGTCAGAAGCGAAAATTCTCTATCACGGAAGCAAAGAAATTGTAAAATCTCCAGAAATCCGAATAGCACGGTTCAATAAGGATTTTTATTTTGGCTTTTATTGTACGATTCTTATGGAGCAGGCTAAACGTTGGGCTATTCGATTTAACGGTAAGGGTATTATGAATGAATATATTTACATGCCGAATCCGAATTTAAAGGTTCTTTCTTTTCCCGAAATGACAGAAGAATGGCTTGATTTTATCGTTGCTTGTCGAAGTGGAAAATCGCATGATTTTGACATTGTTGAGGGGCCAATGGCTAATGATACGATTTTCAACTATATCCAGAATTTTGTTGATGGAAAGATTTCTCGTTCTGCATTTTGGGAACTTGCACGCTTCAAAAAACCAACACATCAGATAAGTTTTCATACTGCGCGGGCATTGCAGACAATTTCTTTCAAAACGGCTTACGAGGTCTACGATGAAAAATAACAATTCGCTTTTTTATACATGCAGCTTGATTGAATATGTCGGGAGAAATCTCAGACAGGAGCGTTCTTTTGTTGTGTCTTCGTTGGGGAAAGATTTTGTCACCCGAATTTACAAAGATGCTGATGTCCTTCATTGTGAGCCGATTGAAAAAATAGCAAATGAAATCATTGAAATGAAATCGCTAACTAACGGAAGTTTTGATAACATCGCTTCATGTCGTTACGAAGTTCCTGATTATTGGACGATAGGTGAAGTCTATGAACGACTTATAGAAGATATTTGCGGAGACAACGAAAGCATTGATTTTATCACAGAAACGCTTTGGAATGTTTACAATTCATGGATAAGTAAGGCTATTTCTAATTACAATACAGATTTTTTTTATCAGTCACGGCAATATATTTATGAATGTTGGAAAGCTGGCGAAATCATTCAAGATGCCGGTTGATTTATAAAAACTATCGATAGTTATATTCTTCCCTGCGAGCTTTCACGGGCTAGGGATTGTAGTGGCGGCGAAGCCGTTCGAACGGGCACGACAACGAGAGTGCCCGCGAAGCGTAGCGGAGGAATGGAGCACGGTTAGTGCGGAACCACGGAAAGCCCGACCCACGCTTGCGTGGGGAGCCTCCAAAAAACTCCTAACTTCTCACTCCTAATTCCTAACTCTTACAGACCTGTTCCTTCGTCAATTCCCATCATAATGTTCATGCACTGGACGGCCGCACCGCTGGCACCTTTGCCAAGGTTGTCGAAACGGCTTGTGATAACGATTCGCTCGTCGTTGCCGCAGACGAAAATCTGCATGTTGTTTGTTCCGGCCAGAGTGTTTGCAGGGATAAAGCTTTCGGTCAAAATGCCTTCGCCCATGAAGTCAGTTGCCTTTACGAACTTACAGCCGTCATAATGCTCTTTGAAGACTTCGGCGATTTCCTTTGCGGTGAGCTTTTTTTCCAAAAGGCGGGCATGGAGAGAGACCGTGACAGTCATTCCTTGGAAATAATCGCAGACATAAGGATTGAAAATCGGCTTATAGTTGAGACCAGAGACCTTCATCATTTCCGGAAGATGCTTGTGCTCCTGAGTGAGGGCGTAAAGACGTGGTGAATCAAGCTCCGGGTTACGGTTTGGAGCTTCGTACTGGGCGATTGCCTTTTTGCCGGCACCAGAATAGCCAGAAACTGCATGACAGACAACAGGATAATCAGGCGACATGATTCCGCGAGAGACCAAAGGATAACAAATTGAAGCAAATCCCGAAGCATAGCATCCAGGACCTGCGACACGGTTAGATTTTTCGATTCGAGCGCGGTGCTCAGCCGAAAGTTCCGGGAAGCCGTAAGCCCAGTCCGGGTTTGTGCGGTGAGCCGTAGAAGCATCGATAATGCGAACTTTTGGATTCGTGCAAAGTGAAACAGCCTCGATAGAAGCCGCATCCGGCAAACAAAGGAAAGTAAAATCCGAAGCGTTAATCATCTTAGCGCGTTCAGCCGGATCCTTTCGCTTCTCCTCATCAATCAAAAGAATCTCAATGTCCGTGCGCTTCTCAAATCGCTCGTAAATTTTGAGACCTGTCGTTCCTTCTTTTCCATCAATGAAAATCTTATATGCCATTTTTTGCTCCTTTGTGGCTAGAATTTATTTTATATTAGGGCGTTCAGCGACATCCTTGTCGTTACGACAACCTAAAGGTTGTCGCGGAATTAGTTGTCTTTATAATGCAAGGCGACATCCATGTCGCCCTGTAAGCAAAGCAATTGTTTTGCTTTTTGCTGTCGGGCTTTCCGCAGTTCCGCTATCGCTCCATACCGCAAGCGGTACGGCTAACGCCGCTGCTACAATCCCTAACGCAGTTACTGTTTTATTACATCAAATTGCATAAAGCGAACATCTTTTATTTTTGATGATGATAAAATAGAATCATTAATTCCATTTAGAATTTCAATTTTTAAATTTTCTTCATTTTGTGGACGAAGGTCTTCGCTTGTTTTTTGTGTAAAATATTGCGTTAAAAATTTTTTTATTTTGTCTGATTTTTGTTCAATTTCATTTGAAGCTGGTTTATCATTTATATTATATCCAAGAACGACATCAACTTGGATGTTTGAAGGATTATTTTCCATTGTTTTTGTTTTAATAAGGCCGAGTGAAGTATACCAATCAAGTATTTCTTTAGATTCTGTTTTATACTCGTTAGCCATAGGAATTGTTGAATTTGTTCCAACATTGTTATTACCAACAATCTTTGTTGCTGTAACACCAATATCAGGTATAATTATGAATGCAAGGAGAAGTATCGCAGGAAGTAGAGAAAGAATAGAAAGAATTTTTCCTGCTTTTGCAAAAGTTGCTTTTGAAGAATTCTTTCCTTTATTGCTGAAATAAATTCCCAAAATAGGTATGATTATGGTAACACCGAATAATAAACTTATGAGGCCTAAAACAAACCCTATTATTGCTTCATTTTCATGTCCATTGTCATTATTAAACAGAGTGGAATCAATTAATTTGGTTCCACACTTAGGGCAAAACAAAGCATCATCTGCAATTTCATTTCCGCAATTTTTGCAAAACATAAAAGCTCCTTGAAAATATTTAGTATGATATTAAACCATTATTAATTATACCGTTCCGTGTAAAAGTCGTAAACAGAAAGAAATAAAAAAAGACTGCCAACAAATGTCAGCAGTCCTCTCTAGTAATATCACGAAAAATCGTGAGCATTCGGCGTTACGCCTTTCAGTATTTATATGTTAGCTTCATTATTATTTGCTGTCAATAAAATAGACTAGGGATTTTGTAATTTTTTTATTTCTTCTTGTAGTCGTTGAATTTCTTTGTCTTTTTCAATTATCTTTCTTGCATGAGTTGGAATAGATTTTAAAAGAAATTCATCTATTTTTGTTAATGTGGAACTATTTATCATTCCTAATTCCGAAATAATTCTTTTCTTGCTTACCCATCTTATACATCCGACTTGAATGCCTGTATTGCCGTTAAAACCGTCTGTTCTTGTGGCATCAACAATATCGGCAAGACCTTTAGCATATTTTTTAGAACTGCAAGGTGCAATCAAAATCGAATGTTTATTACAATCAAGAACGACAGCAGGATGTGTAAAAGACGGTTCATGTCCAAAATTATCTGCTCCTAAATCGACGAAAAGTATTGAACCTCTTTTATAACTCTTTGTATTGTCTTGTGTGTTTCGATTTTTTATCCAGCGGTTAGAAAAAGAAATCCAATTTGCCATTTCATAAACCGAAAAATCTCTTAATAAATCTGACAAATTTAATAAGGCTTTTGCGAAAATTTCATATAATGTAGAATTGGATTTTCCCTCATTTTGCTTAGAATTCAATTCTTTTGAAATAGAATCGACTTGGGAATTGTTTATATTAATCATCAAAAAAAATATAGTAAAAATATTTCTAAACGACAACGAATAAATTTTATATCCTTAGCTTTTCCTGTTTCTCATTGAATACACACATCCGCAGTAATACTGTCGCCAGAGGCCGTATTCTTCGCTAAGTTGGGTGCTTCGCAAAAATCCGCCTTTTTTCTTGAAATCTGAGGGTAAGAATTTTGTGTGCGGGGAAATATTCAAACTATCGTTAGTTTTTTGCCAGCCGTCAGACGAGAAACTCCCTTTTTGGCAATCGTCATTTTTTTGTGAAAAATTATCTGCTATTTTCACCTGCTGAAATTTCATTTCTTCCAGTTCTCTTCCAATCACATTAATCTTTTCGCTGTCTTTGTGGGGGCTTATGCTCAGCGTTGTTGTGAACCAGTCAAAATTGTTTTTACAGGCGTATTCATAGGCGCGTTTCATTCTTAAAAGATAGCATCTTCGGCATCGTTCGCCTTTTTCGGGCTCTGTTTGAAGTTCTATTTCCTGACGGACATTTGTAGCTTCAAAATACTCTTCGGGATTGTATTCATCGACTACGAGTTTTACCTCGTTTTTAACGGCATCAGGAAATCGTTCCAGAAATTTTTTCAGTTCTTCGAGCCGGCGGAAATATTCTTCTTTTGGATGAATGTTCGGGTTATAATAATAAATCGTGATGTCAAAAATACTGGCAAGATATTCAATTACATAAGATGAACAAGGCCCACAGCAGGCATGGAGCAGCAGAGTCGGCTTTCTATAACTAACGGTAGTTTTTTGTTCCTC
Organism: Treponema sp. UBA4326; assembly: GCA_002393835.1. GTDB lineage: Bacteria > Spirochaetota > Spirochaetia > Treponematales > Treponemataceae > Treponema_D. Next base: position 15,311 of record DGTW01000008.1, on the reverse strand, counting down.
TTCAATTTCAGACAGTATTTTCTCTAGTTCTTTCTGATAGTTTTGTTTTATCATTTTAAATCCTTGCTTACTCGCATGGATGCGAGTGATAAGCAATTAATCCTGCTTTTTCATGATGAAATTGCCTTTAAGCATTTTTGTCTGCAATATGTTTACGAAAGCCATGGGGTCTGTCTTTTTAACTTCACGAATCAGTTTTTCTTCGGTGTCACTTGAAATTACGGTGTAGAGCATATTCCTTTCCAGGCCTGTGTAGCAGCCTTCACCTTTGAAAAGTGTTGCGTCGTGGCCGGTTGTTTCTCGGATTGTTTTGACCAGCTCTTCGGGCTTGTCTGTGATAATCAGCAGAGTTGACTTCTGGTAGCGTTTGTAGAGGCTGTTTAAAATCTGTGTGCTTGCGAACTGAAAGATTATAGAATAAAGTGCTCTTGTCCAGCCAAACAAAAGGCCGAAAATCACCAGTACGATAACATTTCCTATGAAGATATGGTTCCAGATACTGCGGCCGGTTTTTTCTGAGACATAAATTGAGATAAAATCAGTGCCGCCACTGGTTGCTCCGGCCAGAAGGCAAAGACTGATTGCCGTTCCGTTGATTATTCCGCCGAAAACCGTGCAGAGAAGGACATCATTCGTAAAGTTAAAACCGGGAAGCAAGTCCGTAAAAAAGCCCGAGGCGACAATAGCCCAAATTGAAAGCAGGGTGAATCTTTTCCCGACATATTTAAAGCAGATTGCTGCCGGAACGATATTTAGTCCCCAGTAGAAAACTGCGAAAGGAATATTGATTCCGAAGAATTTTGAAAAAATATCCTGAAGAAGAATCGTGATTCCTGTAAATCCGCCTGGTAAGAGACCTGCCTTGTGAACGAAGGTATTGATTCCTGTTGCAAGCAAAAATGAGCCCATAGTCACGAGCAAAAATCTGAAAAATATCTTCATAAACTACCGCTGATATATCTGTTTATTGCTCTATCAATGCCGTCAAAGCCTTGTAAAAATCCGGGTATTCCTTTTTTACAAGCAGGACTTTTCCTTCGGCATCAATGAAACAGTGTTCAGAGCTTCCCTCGCAGATTTTTCTTCCAGAAGAGTTTTTCATTGTATATTTTAGCTTGAGCCTGATTCCTGAAAAATCCTCGATTGATACGGAAATGGAAACCGTATCATTGAAGGTCGTGCTATGCCTGTAGCGGCAGCTTACGGCCGTGACCGGGCAAATTATTCCTTCTTCTTCGAGTTTGGCGTAATCCCATCCAATTTGCTTAAGGAAGTCGATTCTTGCTTCTTCCATCCAGCGAATGTAGTTTGAATGGTGGGTTACGCCCATTCTGTCAGTTTCGTAATAATTTACAAAGTGCGTGTATTCTTTGAGTTCCATATAATTCCCCTTGGGGGCATTATACCTTAAATTGGTCGATTTGTGTGCCAATTTGTTCGATGGAATCCTTCATTTTTCCAGCAATTTCTGAAAGTGAGGCTCCTGTTTCGTTGATTTTCTTTGCACCGACGGCCATCTCTTCCATGCTGCTCTTCATTACCATAGTAGCGTTCTGAAGGTTTCGCACTTCATCGAGAATCTGCTTGTTTCCGATAGACATTTCTTCGGATGCTGTCCTAACTTCAATTGTGCTGTCGTTCATTGACTGCAAAGAATCTGTGATTTGTTTTGAGCCTTCCTGCTGTTCTTCCATTGCGCTCTTAATCTGGCGGACAAGCTGGTCAGTTTCATGGATTTTTTCGGCAACTGTATTGAATGCTTCGCTTGATTCCTGTGAAGCCTGAACGACGGAATTGATTGACTCTTTGATGCTTGAAAGCTGGTCGCCGATTGTCTTTGACTGAATTGTCGAGGTTTCTGAAAGTTTACGGATTTCATCTGCAACTACAGCGAAGCCTTTTCCTGCGTCTCCAGCATGTGCAGCCTCGATTGCCGCATTCATTGCGAGAAGGTTTGTCTGGCTTGCGATTGCTGCGATTGCCGCATTTGCTTCCTGAAGCATCTGTGACTGCTGCTCAATTTCGTGAATCCGCTCGTTTACATGAACCTGCTTTTCGGCACCGCTCTTGGCATTTTCTGTGAGCGAGTCAAAAGAAGCTGCCATTTTATCTACAGAATGATTTACTGAGGCGATGTTTCCAATCATCTCTTCGACTGCTGATGAAGCGTTGCTTACGCCCTGAGACTGGTTTGCAATCATTCGTTCAAGAGATTCGATGTTTGAGGCAATTTCGTTGACCGCACCTGCTGTCTGGGCGACGCTTTCTCCCTGATTGCTGATTTGCGTGTGTACGCTTGAAATATTTGCGATAATCTGCGTGATTGATGCGCTTGTGTCCTGCATACTTACATCAAGGTCCTCGCCAGCTGCCGCAAGAACTTCTTTTGAATATTTAACATCAGAAACGATGGTTTGAAGTTTCTCGGTGAATTTGTTGAAGCCTTTGACTACGCCGCCTATTTCGTTGTTTACATTTGCGGCTGCTCCTGTGATTCGCTGGGTAAGGTCAGCTTTTCCAGAAGCAATTTCTTCGATAGAAGATTTGACTTTAAGAAGAGGCTTGAGGGAATGGAAAATTCCGACACCAATTCCGATTAAGAGGGCTAAGGCAAGGATAATTCCCGCAAAAATCAAAGTGATTGAAATCTCTTTTGCCGTAGCGTAAACCTGGCTCTCATCAATAAGGAAGGCAAAGCCCCAGTCTGCATTTTCAACTGGTTTATATGTGACATATTTATGGCCGAGTTTGCCTGCCCTTATCCAGATACTGCCGCTTTGCTTTTGTGCAAGGGCCTGCGTGATTGGCAGCATAGCTTCTGTAATAGCTTTTGTGCTTTCTTCATCAACTTCTGGGGCCGATGTTGCAATTATTTCACCTTCGCTGTTAAAAAGAATGGCGTAACCGGTTTTTCCGATTCGGATGGTTTTGACAAATTCAGTAAGTTTGTCTACGCCTACGACAGCGCTGTAAAAGCCAACTGTCTTTCCACCGACCTTTGCAGCCTGAGAAACATGGATGATTGTGGTTCCTGTTGATTTTGATGTTACCGGGTCATCGATGTTTGTGTCGTGACCTTGTTCCATGATGGCTTTGAAGTAAATTCTGTCTTTTACATTAGTGACTTTGTTCTGGTCATTGTAGAAGTCACCCTTTGCATCAATATAGCCGATTCGGTCGAAGTCCGGCGTGCGGGATTTTGCGTGTTCTATGAGCCATTCTTGAATTTGGTGTGGATCTGCCGTTTGAGTGATGTCAGCTTCGGTGTACATCCGCATTTGTTTGATGTATTCGCTCAGGCGGATTGAAACAACATTAGAGTAAGCATCTGTGATTTTAAGGCAGTTTTCTTCGTAAGATGAAGCTACAGATTCTTTCGTGCGAGCGTTGACGATATAAATTTGAAGGGATGTTAAAACCGCAACGATTACGACTGTAATTCCAACAATGTAATAGACCAATTTGCCCTGTTTTTTGGGCTTTGAATTGTTTGTGCTCTTATCCATAAAGAGTATTTTAACATTAAATTGAAAGGAAAACAAATTTTTTAAATTCTCAACAAAAAAATTTTGTGCTATAATGTTCTGAAGGAAGTAATTAAAATGGGCAACGGCTTGGTGAACGATGACTACATAAAATGGGATCCAAAATACAAAATCGGAATTCCAGCTATAGATGAGCAGCATGAAACGCTTGTAAGGCTTTGCAATGAATTTTACCAGAGTCTTTTAAAAAATAATAATGCAGAAAACTATCGTATGTTAGTTAAATGGGCCTTAGAGCGTTGCCTGAATTATGCGGCAACACATTTTCAGGATGAAGAAAAACTGATGCTTGCATCAAATTTTGACGGCTATAAAAAGCATAAGAAAATTCACGATGCCTTTACTGAAAAATGTAAGGATATTTATGCCGGTATTGACAGGCTCCCGGCCTCTGAGGCGATAAAATTTGCTCATTTCTTGTATGACTGGATTCACACTCACATTGCTTATGAAGACAGACTCTATCTTCCTGCTTTGGTGGAATTTTTAAAGAAAAAGGCAAATAAGTAAAAAAAATCTAACTAACGAAAGTTAATATTTCCCTTGTGCAAGCCATGAAACCTGCACAAGGGATTTTTTATTCTCCGACAGCTTCTCTTTCCATATCAGCTTTGAGTCGAGCTTCCATTTCAGCAACTTCATCCGCATTTTCAGCTGGCTTACCATTGATAAGGCCATTTTTGTCCTCATCAGGATGTGAGCCGTAAGGGGCGTTTGAAAGAAGCAGCTTGAGTCGGTTGAGCTGGTTGACTTCACTTGTTCCTGGATCGTAGTCGATTGCGGAGATGTTTGCCTCTGGGTAGCGTCTTCGCAATTCCTTGATTACGCCACGGCCACAAATGTGGTTTGGCATACATGCGAATGGCTGAACGCAGGCAAAACTTCGAACACCATTGTGAATCAAGTCTACGATTTCGCCGGTGAGGAACCAGCCTTCGCCGGTCACATTGCCCAGAGAAATGATGTCCTTTGCGTAGTCCATCTTTTCGTAAATAGAGGTCGGCGGATCGAATCTCCTGCTCTTTTTGAGAGTTTTGGTGACATAGCCACGGAATTTTTCTGTGAGCCAGATAAGAATTCGGGCGATTCTTTCTCCGCTTTTTGGAACTGCGAGGTTCTTGTGTTTGAAAATGTTGTCCGAGAAGTTGTAGAGCAAGAAGTCAATGAATCCCGGCTGAACACACTCGGCTCCCTCTTTTTCGATTGTTTCAACGAGATTGTTGTTTGCAGTCGGATGAAGCTTAACTAGAATTTCGCCGACGATTGCAACTCTCGGCTTTTTAATCGGGAGCAGAGGAAGATTATCAAAATCACGGACGACTCCGCGCACGATTTTGTGGTAGCGGTGCAAGGTCATTTTGCCGCTTCCCAGAGTATCGCCGATGATTTTGTTCCATTTTTCGTAAAGGGCGTTTGCACTGCCCGGTTCTGCCTCGTAAGGTCGGGTTCGGTAAAGAACTTGAATCAAAAGGTCTCCCAAAATGAAAGCCATTACGATTCCCTTACCCAAAGAGAACGTGAGCTTAAAGCCCGGATTGTTTTCCAGTCCCTGTGCAGAAAGTGAAATGACCGGAATGTGTCCCCAGCCCGCATCATTCAGGGCACGGCGGATAAAGCCGATGTAGTTTGTCATTCGGCAGCCGCCGCCAGTCTGAATGATTGCGAGACTTACATGATTGATGTCATATTCTCCTGATTCAAGGGCAGACAAAAGCTGACCCGTTACGAGAATTGCCGGATAACAAGCGTCATTGTTTACATATTTGAGACCGACATCAACGGCCTTTTTATCAACTTCTGGAAGGAAGACGATTCGGTAGCCTTCGCTCTCGAAAACACGCTGATGAAGCCGCATGTGAATCGGAGACATCTGCGGGGCGAGAATCGTGTGAGTATATTTCATTTCCTTTTCAAAAGGCATTCTGTGATATGCAGATGAACGGGTTTCCAGCTTGCGCCGGTTTCGCTGGCGTTCTTTTACAGCCGCAATCAGGGAGCGGATTCGGATTCGTACCGCACCCAAATTTGAGCCTTCATCGATTTTAATCAGCGTGTACATTCTTCCTTTGGCTTTGAGGATTTCATCAACCTGATCTGAAGAAATTGCATCAAGACCACAGCCAAAGCTGGTGAGCTGTACGATTTCCAGATTAGGCATTCCGGCGACAAAACTTCCTGCCCGATAAAGACGGCTGTGATAAGTCCACTGGTCTACGATTCGCAGCGGTCGCTCGACTTTTCCAAGGTGAGCTACACTTTCTTCCGTAAAGACTGCAAGCCCGAGTCCGTTAATCATTTCCGGGATACCGTGGTTGATTTCCGGATCAAGGTGATATGGACGGCCAGAGAGAACGATACCGTTTGCTCCCCGGAGAATCATTTCTTCAAGGGCTTCTTCTCCCGCCTGCTGAACTTCTTTGCGGAATTTTTCCTGTTCTTTCCAGCCAGCATCAACAGCATGATTGATTTTTTCCTGAGTCAGGGAAGGGAAGTGCGGTGATAATTCTTCAAAGAGCCGTTCTGCAAGTCTTTCCTTGTTTTCGATTGGGAGGAAAGGATTCATAAAGAGAACGCTCTTGTCCTGACGGAGGGCATCCACATTGTTTTTGAGAACTTCTGAATAACTGGTGACAATCGGACAGTTGTAGTGATTGTCTGAGCCTGTGTCTTCAATCTGCTCATAAGGAGCACAAGGAAGGAAGATGAATTTGCATCCGACTTTGAGAAGATGCATGATATGTCCGTGAGAAATCTTTGCCGGATAACATACTGATTCAGAAGGAATTGTTTCCAAACCTGATTCATAAACCGCACGAGATGAGCGTGGGGAAAGGCGGACGCGGAATCCCAAATCAGTGAAGAAGGTGAACCACATAGGATAGTTCTCGTACATATTGAGAACCCGCGGAATTCCAACTTCACCGAGAGGAGCGTCTGAAAGGGCGAGAGGTTTGTATCCAAAGAGACGGTCATATTTCCATTTGAAAAGATTTGGAAGTCCCTTGTTTTCATCAGTTGCACCGCTTGCTTTTGCGTTTCCTGCATCGATAACGGCTCCGGCTCGCTCGGCACCACGCTCACAGCGGTTTCCTGTTACGAATGTGCTTGTTCCGCGTGAACTGCCGGCATGGAATGTATTGATTGTAAGCAGACAGTTGTTCTGACAGCCACCGCAACGACGGAGTTCAAGGTCAACTTTGAAATTCTCAAGTTCGTCTGCCTTTGCGATGTTTGAATGAATGATTGGCGGAACGAAACCGATTTCTTCACCAGGTTTTGGAGCTGTTAAATCCCGCCACTGGTCGTATGCAATTAAAGCAGCACCGTAAGCACCCATGAGACCTGCAACATCCGGGCGGTAAACCTGAACGCCTGCAATTTTCTCAAAGGCACGGAGAACTGCATTGTTGTTAAAAGTACCGCCCTGAACGACGATTTTTGTACCGATTTCCTGGGCATTTCGCAGTTTGATTACCTTGAAGAGAGCGTTTTTGATTACTGAATAAGAAAGACCTGCTGAAATATCAGCGATTGTAGCCCCTTCTTTTTGAGCCTGCTTAACACGACTGTTCATAAAGACCGTACATCGGCTTCCAAGGTCAACCGGCTTTGGAGCCAGCAAAGCCTTCTGGCTGAATTCCTGAACAGAAAGACCCATCGAGCGGGCGAAGTTGTCTAGGAATGAACCGCATCCAGAAGAACAGGCTTCGTTGAGCTGAATCGAAACGATTGCGCCGTCTTTCATGCGCAGACACTTCATGTCCTGACCGCCAATGTCGAGAAGGAATTCAACGCCGGGAACAAAGAAATCTGCCGCACGATAGTGTGTGATTGTCTCAACTTCGCCAGCGTCGACTCCAAGCGCAGCCTGGAAAAGAGCCTCACCGTAACCAGTTGAGACTGAGCGGGCGATATAAGCGTGTTCTGGAAGAATTTTGTACAAGTCTTTAAGGACACGAACGGCCAAATCAACTGGATTTCCGGCGTTTACATCGTAGAATCTCCAGAGAATGCGACCCTTCTGGTCAATCAATACAGCCTTCGTTGTTGTTGAACCTGCGTCCAGACCAAGGAAAACCGGGCCGGAAGCTTCGGAAAGTGGAGCTGTTTCTGTTTTGTCTTTTGCGTGTCTTTCTGTAAATTCGTCGAGTTCCTGCTGATTTTTGAAAAGAGGCTCAAGTCGCTGAACTTCGTTTAATTCAGCACCGACAAGATTTTTGAGGCTTTCACGGAAGCTGGCAATAGTTGGATAAACTTTGACTTCCCGTGTAAGGCCGTGTGATTTTTCGGCACTGAGGGCAGAACCTGCCGCAACGAAAAGCTGGCTGTTTTCGGGAACAATGATTGCATCGCCTTCAAGATGAAGGGTTTCGATAAAACGCTGGCGGAGCTGGTCAAGGAAGTGAAGCGGACCACCCAAAAAAGCTACATTTCCACGGATTGGCTTACCGCAGGCAAGGCCGCCGATGGTCTGAGAAACAACAGCCTGGAAAATTGAAGCTGCAATATCTTCACGGCGTGCTCCTTCGTTAATAAGCGGCTGAACATCAGTTTTTGCAAAAACACCGCAGCGGGCTGCAATCGGGTAAATTGTTGTTGCTCCACGGGCAAGTTCATTGAGGCCGGAAGCGTCAGTTTCGAGGAGGGCAGCCATCTGATCGATGAAGGCTCCCGTTCCACCTGCACAAGTTCCGTTCATTCGCTGGTCAACACCGCCTGTAAAGTAGGTGATTTTAGCATCCTCACCACCAAGCTCGATTACGACATCTGTTCGTGGAATGAGTTTTTTGACTGCGGTTGTAGCTGCCACAACTTCCTGGATAAAAGGAATGTTAAGCCACTGAGAAACTGAAAGGCCTCCAGAGCCAGTAACTTTGATACTGACAGTTTGCTGTGCACCAAGAGGCAGTTCAGCTTCGAGTTTATCCAAAGCCCGGCTTACAACCGTGATGATTGTGTTTCGAATATCTGCGCGATGCCTTTCGTAAGCATCAAAAAGAATTTTATCATTTGAATCAAGGGCGACAACTTTTACAGTCGTAGAACCTACATCAATTCCCATTCGGATTGGTTTTGCTGCTGGTACAAACTGTGCTTCCATATAATACCTCATTAAGTAGTAAAGTTATAGGATAGCACAAAATGGGATTTAATAAAAGACTTCTTATTTTTTCAAAACTCGGGCACTGTTGGCTACAGCCAGGATACAAACTCCGACATCTCCGAAGACGGCCAGCCACATGTTTCCAAGACCGATTGCATTCAGCAGCATGATTGCCACCTTGATTCCAATCGAGAAATATATGTTCTGCCAGACAGCACTCATCGTTCGGCGGGAGATTTTGATTGCGTCCAAGAGTCGGCTGGGCTTATCGTCCATGATTACGACATCGGCGGCCTCGATTGCGGCATCGCTTCCCAAGGCTCCCATCGCAATTCCAGCATCGGCCCGGGCAAGAACTGGGCTGTCGTTGATTCCGTCACCAACGAAAATTAACGGGGCATGATTCCTTATCAATAAACTATCGTTCATTAGTTCCTCTACCTTCTGAACTTTATCTTCAGGGAGAAGTTCTGCATAAACAGTATCGATACCGAGATTTTCTGCAACAAGGCTGGCACTAGCTTCTGTGTCGCCTGTGAGCATGACCGTTTTTTTGATTCCCAGTTTTTTAAGACTACCAATCGTTTGCTTAGAATCTTCTTTTTCCTGATCAGAAATCACGATATTTCCGCAATAAGTGCCGTCAACTGCCACATGAACTATTGTTCCGGCTACCTTTCGTTTGTCATTTTCAAAGCCGGTGATTTTTTCATTTTCCATGAATTTGGCGTTACCGGCACAGACTTTCTTTCCTTCAACTACCGCTCGTATGCCAAATCCGCTAATTTCTTCCGGCTCCAGAATTTTGAGTGCATCACAGAGAACGCAATGATGGGCTTTTTTGAGTGATTTTGAAATCGGGTGGTTTGAATAGCTTTCGGCATGGGTGGCGATTGCAAGAAGCTGGTCAGCTGTCATTCCATTTGAAGGATTGACTTCGGCTACATCAAAGATTCCCTTGGTGAGAGTTCCAGTTTTATCAAATACAGCGATTTTGGCTTTAGAAAGCACTTCTACGAAATTTGAGCCTTTGATAAGAACGCCGGATTTTGAGGCTGAGCCAATTCCGCAGAAAAAGGCGAGCGGAACAGAAATCACAAGCGCGCATGGGCAGGAAACGACAAGGAATGTGAGGGCGCGGTAGAGCCAGACAGACCAGCCGTATTTTGCGAAAAGCTCCGGTGCAAAGAAGTTCAGGGCGAGCGGCGGCAGGACGGCGACTGCAAGGGCTGCAATACAGACAATCGGCGTGTAAACTCGTGCGAAGCGGGCGATGAATTTCTCTGACTTTGCCTTAACCTCACTGGCCTTTTCGGTGAGGTTGAGAATCCTTGAAACCGCACTTTCTCCGTAAGATTTTGTGACTTTAATTTTAAGAAGACCTGTCTGATTTACGAAGCCCGCAAGAACTTCACTTTTTGCTTCGGCAGAAACCTGGCGGGGAAGGCTTTCGCCTGTGAGGGCAGAAGTATCTGCAAAAGATTTTCCTTCGATAATGATTCCGTCAAGCGGAACTCTTTCCCCTGGCTTTACGGTGATAACTTCGCCAATCTGAACTTCTTCCGGGGAAACGACGATTTCTTTTCCATCACGAAGGACAGTCGCCCTGTCAGGTCTTATATCCATGAGGGCAGAAATTGAATCTCTTGAACGGTCAACTGCATAGTCCTGAACGAATTCACCGAGATTGTAGAAAAGCATGACGGCTACGGCTTCGGCAAATTCACCGACAAAAATTGCACCGACAGAGGCTACTGTCATCAAAAATTGCTCGCCGAAGACATTTCCCTTGTGAATGGAGCGAATTGCACCTTTGACGACATCCCGGCCACAAATCAGGAAGGCGGCGAGGTAAAGGACTCCGTAAATGAGCCTTGGAAAATCGTTTGTGAAAGAAAAATTTTTCGCCAAAGAAGACATTAAAGGCGAATCTGCCGCAAACATCGGAAGATGCTCGACGAGAAGGGCAGCGACAAAAATCACGAAGGAAAGAAGGATTTTTTTGAGAGGTGTTTCTTCTTCCTCGTCGTGGCAGTGGCACTCACCATTCTCGTGCTGACAAGATTCATGTTCTTCATGCTCATGGCCATGCTCGTGTTCGTGACCGCAATGTCCGCAGTCGCAGTGAATGTGTTCGCCAAGATGATTGTGTTCATGTTCCATAAATTACTCCTCAATGTGTTCCAGTCCCATGTTCAGGATTTTGCTTACATGCTCATCGCTGAGGGCATAAATCAATGATTTTCCTTCCCGGCGGTATCGTACGAGTCCGTTTGTTTTTAAAACCCTGAGTTGATGGCTGATTGCGCTCTGGGTCATTCCCAGTGAATCCGCAAGGTCGCTTACGGCAAGTTCCCGGCCAAGAAGGGCAAACAAAATTTTAATTCGGGTAGAGTCACCAAAAATCTTAAAAAGCTCGGCAAGGTCGAAAAGCAGGTCTTCGTCAGGCATAGAAAGATCAGTCATAAAAGCCTCCTGTGACTAACACATGAATAATTGTTCAAATGTTAGTTTATAATATGACTGTTATGCCTGCTTGTCAAGAGTGAGTCAAAAATGTCTCAAAGAAAGAAGCCGATTTTTACAACTTGATTGAAATCTTGTTTTTTCCGCCCTCAAATACATGCTGACAGGCTGACGAGACTCGTTTTAGAATCGTTATGCCAAGGTGGCTATCATCGTTTTCATCCTGGGCAAATGGATTGTATTCCTTACCGCCGCAGTGCAGCGTGATGTCAATTACAGACTATTTTTTTCATTATGTGGTAAACTTCTATAATATGAAGAATTTAAAGAAGAAGTTTTGCCTGCCTAAAATTACACCTAACAAAATACCAGCAATTGTCTGTTTTCTTCTTTTGCTCGGTCTTTATCTTCTTAACGAAAGATATTCTCGCTTTACATCTGTTTCAAAAGAAATGTATGATTTTTTGGGTCATCACTTGCCTGTTGCTTCTTTGGCTGGTGTCTTTTCTTCTATTTCAACTCTTGCCCTTATTTGTTTAGTTGTCTTCTATCGAAAAGTTGGATTTTACACTTCCATACTGATTCTTGCTTACCGGGTGTTTACGCTTACAAGAGGAATTTTTCATTTTCATCCCTCTGGCTTGCCGGCCTTGTTTGTCACTTTGATTGGTCTTGTTTCTATTCTGCTGATTTATCGTCGAAACGAAACAATTATCAGGGTTCAGGAGCGACACCGAAAAGAACTCGAAGATTTTACGAATTCAATCATTGATGCCTTCGCAGTTTGTATCGACGGAAAAGATTCTTACACAAATGGACATTCGCTTCGAGTCGCACAGTATACGAGAATGTTGGCTCAAAAACTTGGCGAAAATGAAGAGACAGTGCAAAAATTCTACAATATTGCTTTGCTACATGATATTGGCAAAATCGGCATTCCAGATGACATTTTGAATAAACCAGGAAAATTGACCGATGAAGAATTTGAAATGATAAAAACGCACCCATATCGCGGTTTTGAAATTCTAAAAAAAGTAACGACACAAAAAGAACTTGCTGATGGGGCGAGATACCACCACGAGCGATTTGACGGAAAGGGCTATCCCTCAAGAATTCTTGGAAATAAGATTCCAAATGTGGCAAGGATTATTTCAGTTGCAGATGCTTTCGATGCGATGAGCTCAACTCGTCCTTACCGAAAAAAAATGCCGATGGATTCTATCGTAAAGGAAATAAAAGATTGTTCTGGAAGTCAGTTTGATCCGCAAGTAGTAAAAGCTTTCCTTGAATTGTACGATGAAGGAGCTTTTGACAATTTGAAAACAGAATAAAGTCAGATTACAAAGACTATAAAATATGGGGAGTGTAGCTAACTAACGAAAGTTAACTGTGTTCCCCATTTTCGTTTTTAGCTTACCTGATGAAATTTGTCCAGACTTTCTTTTCTGCTTCTGGCTGAGCCACACCGGCAGCTTTTCCAGCTTCAATACTCTTTAGAATCCATGCCATGTTTCGGCCGATTGTCTTCATAATTTGGATTCCTTCTTCATCTTTCATTACATCGTCACCGTTTGAGCCATGAACCATATTCCAGTAGCGTGATGTTATTACCGGCTGCTGTGCGTAAGTGATGTACTTGTTTAGGACATCGAGACAGGCTGTAGTTCCTGCCCGGCGAGCCACCGTTACGGCAGCGGCCGGTTTAAAACGAAGGAATTTTTCGCCTTTCCAGTACAATCTGTCTAAAAAAGCAATCATTTCGCCACTTGGGGAGGCGTAGTAAACCGGTGAGCCGAGCACCATGCCGTCTGCATTCTGAAGCTTTTCGATTGCTTCATCAACAAGGGAATCAATTTGGCCGGTAAGAGCTTTTCCGCCAACCCAGAAAATTTCGGTTTCAATGCCGTTTTCTTTGAGAGACTCAGCCACAAGATTCAGGGCTGTGTATGTGCTGCCTTTTTCATTTCGGCTTCCGTTGAAAAGTATGACTTTCATAAATCCTCCTTATAAAACTCCACTTAAGAGTCGTTTCTCCTATGAGTCGAATAGATAAAAGATAACATATTATGGCAGATTTGGCGAGAAGATTGCTTGAAGAAAAATTTTGCCTAGTTTAGGCTGTCATGTTATATTTATCTCATGGAAAATTACGCTGATATTTTTTCTTTTTGGAAAGATTTGACACAAGCTCAGACTGCACTATTGGAACAAAACATACGAACGGAAGTTTTTCCGAAGGGGAATGTAATCCATCGTTCCACAATTGCTAGGAGACTCACTAAAAATTCATCTCATGAGTTTTTGCGGTGAATCTCCGTTCGCTAGGGTCAGATATTTCGTCCTTTTGCGATAACCGTGCTCCATTCCTTCGCTTTGCTACGGAAGTGCTTCGTAGGGGTTGCAATTTTTAACCCTTTTGTTTTTAACAATTTTCTTCCATAATTTTACTCCGCCATATCAAAAGTCATATTTATAACTTTCGACATGTTTTCAAGAAGTTCCTTCCTTAAAATTTCCATTTTCTGAAATTCAAAACCACTTTTATCAAATAAATCCAAACTGTCTACATTAAGGGCTTTCGCAATTTGTCTCAGCATCGGAAGTGAAGGAAAATAACGTCCTGATTCAATCATCGCGATGTAATTTGCTGAAGCTCCCGCATTTTCCGCTAATTTTTCTTGAGAAAGATTCAGTTGCTTTCGATAGCGTTTCATATTGCTCGCTAGACAAGATTGTATTTTATCCATACTCACATAAACCACACTGATGAAAAACATTTTTCTATAAATGTAGCTGATTGACTATGGAAAAATACTGATGTAAAATTATCTTAATATAAGTAATACTCTAGAAAAAAAGGAGGTGGTGTAAGAGTAATTTTCTAACAAACAGAAGGATCTGGGTTCTTCTTGTATAGTGTCAGCAATTACAAAATTTTGATGATGCGGTAGATGATGAACTTTGAATTGCTGAAGTGACAAGTGATTATTTAAATGATTTTTTTTGTAGTAATGAACACCGTGACATACATTACGGAGATTTTTTTCTAAGGATACAAAAATGACGATTCAAAAGATTTCAAAAGAGCAAAATTGCAGAATTAATACTGTAATACAGAACCTTCAAGACGGAGGTGTGTTTCGTAAACAAGATTCAAGAGAAATGGAAGACCAAACTGTAAATCAGAATTATGAGGAAGATATTACTCCAATCAAATCAGCAAAAAAAGATTTTTACTGGAATGGAAATACAGTTGCAGGTCGAAAAATTACAGCTATAGCAAGGGGATTATAATATGGACAAACATAATGGGGAAAGTGGTTGCTACGACAACAAATTGTCAGAAATACGATGTAAAATTTGTGATTGCAGAATCGAGTACAAACTCTTAGACCTATGCAAACAAAAAGATGGTACTTACATTTGTCCTGCATGTTTGCATGACATTGAGGCTAATAAACATCGAGAGGAGATGGGGGAAGATTAGTTCTGTAGGAACATTTTAAAACTGACCGCTGAATAAATTCTACCAAGAACTATTCAGCGGGCTTAATCAGAGGAGAACGCTGATATGTGTGTTATTTCTTTAGTTCCGTGTTCAGATATAGATTGATCTGCTACAGTTGCAATGTGCTTTTTTGTGACTAGCGGTGTAATTGCAATTGTTCAATATAAACGGGCAAAGAAACTTCAAGAAAGCGAAAAAGAAAATACAGAAAAGAAACGAAAAATTTCGTTGTTTGATAAAAGGTATGAAATATAAAATTTGTTTTCACGATATTTATAGAATTCTAAATCATTTTATATAAGGAGCAAAAAAACATGTTATTACTAATTATAGAAATTAGGAAACCGTTTACACGCAATTGTCAACAAAACTTGAAAAAAGCAGGCGTTGAGATAGAACTTGATGATCTGCTTAAATTTTATAAATAAGCAGGAGGCTTTCTATGAAACAATTTGGATTTATGTTTGTATTATTAACAAACTTGTACAAAACTTACAGCTTAAAAGGATTGAGTACACTTAAGAGAGTGTTTACGATAAGTCTTTTGTTTATCCTGTCTTCTATGTTTTTCGTAGCATGCAAAACAGAAACAGAAGAAAATCATGAACATAAGTATGCTACGGCATGGAGCAGTGACGAGACGAACCACTGGCATGCGGCAATTTGTGAACATACAGACCAGAGGGCT
>DGTW01000198.1 GCA_002393835.1 Treponema sp. UBA4326 | reverse complement strand
GAAGCAGAGCGCTGCGGCCAGTTCTATGTAAACAACCGCTGGCTTGGTGGTACACTCACAAACTTCGCAACTATCAAGAAGTCACTTCTCCGTCTCAAGAAGATTGAAAAGATGGAAGTTGACGGAACTTTCGGCAACCTCACAAAGAAGGAAGTTGCCAACCTCCTCAAGGAAAAGGAAAAGCTCACCAAGAATTATGGCGGAATGAAGGATATGAAGGATCTTCCAGGAGCCATCTTTATCATCGATACACACAAAGAGCAGATTGCTGTCGCAGAGGCTCACCGCATGGGCATTCCTGTAGTTGCAGTTGTTGATACAAACTGTAACCCAGAGGGAATCACATACCCAATTCCAGGTAACGACGACGCTATCCGTGCTATCTCTCTCTTCACTTCAATCATTGCAAATGCAGTCGTTGAGGCTAACAACGAAGAGGGACTCAAAATCATCGAGACTTTGGGCGATGAAGACGATGTTCAGACAGACGCTTCTACAAAGAAAGATGACGAGGAAATCGTTGACTATTCAAACTACACTCCTACTGAGGAAGACATCAAAAAAGATGATGCCGATGAGGATGACGAAGACGACATCACAGAAGTTGACGAGTCAAAAATCAAATAATTGGAGTTAAAAATGGCAATTACAGCTGCTGACGTAAAAGCTTTGCGCGACAAGACTGGCGCAGGCATGATGGAGTGCAAAAAAGCACTTACAGAAGCTAACGGAGACGCTGCAGAAGCAGAGAAAATCCTCAAAGAGAAAGGATTGGCTGCCGTAGCAAAACGAGCTGAGCGCGCTACTTCAGAAGGCCGCATTTTCATCCGCCAGAACGGAAATAAAATTGCTGTCGCTGAAGTTACCTGCGAAACAGACTTCGTTGCAAAGAATGCAGACTTTATCGCCCTTGGCGAAAAAATCCTCGACATCGTATTCGAAAAGGGATACACAAAAGTCGAGAAAGAGCTTGAGGACTTGGTTCTTGAGCTTGCTACAAAAATCCGTGAGAACATGTCTCTCCGCCGCCTCGAAGTTATCGATGTTCCGGCTGGTTCTGCAAGCGCAACTTATGTTCACTCTGACTTCAAGACTGGTGCAGTTGTCGTAGTTGAAGGCTCAGATGCAGATGATGTAAAAGTATTCGCTAAAGACTGCTGTTTGCACCTTGCTGCATTCACACCAGCTTACACAACAAAAGACGAAGTTCCACAGAGCTATATCGATGAGCAGAAAGAAATCTTCCAGGCTCAGATGGCTCAGGACGAGAAAATGGCTTCTAAGCCGGAGAATGTTAAGGCTGGTATCCTTCAGGGAAAAATCAACAAGCACCTTGCTGAAATCTGCTTCGTTGACCAGGCTTTCGTAAAAGACGACAAAGTTACAGTTGCTAAAAAACTCGAAGAAGTTTCAAAAGCTGCTGGAGCTAAACTTTCATTCAAAAAAGTCGCTCTTTACATTCTCGGAAAATAACTTTTCTTGATAATAGCGGTCAGATTCAATGCTGACCGCTTTTCTATGAACAAACGGATTTAAACGGAGGAATATATGGCATTTGATGCAAAGTCTAAGATGGACAAGACTATTGAAGGTCTTAAAAATGAAATGAATACAATCAGAACAGGTCGTGCATCTGCTTCCCTTTTTGACAAGGTTCGCGTTGACTATTACGGAACAAAATCTCCCCTTTCACAAGTCGCGCAAATTTCTATCCCGGAAGCTCGTTCTGTAGTTATCTCTCCGTTTGACAAATCACTTATTACTGAAATCGAAAAGGCAATTCTTGTCGCTGACTTAGGACTTAACCCTTCAAACGACGGAAAAGTAATCCGTATTTCTATCCCTGCCCTCACAGCTGACCGACGAAAGGAGCTGGTAAAACAGGCAAAATCTGTAGGTGAAAACTACAAAACAACTATCAGAAACATCCGTCGTGACGGAAACGACGACCTTAAAAAACAGCAGAAAGCAGGTGAAATCACTGAAGACCAGCTCAAAAAAGAGACTGACGACCTTCAGAAGCTCACCGATAAATATATTGCAGATATTCAGTCTGTCTGCGACGCCAAAGAAAAGGAAATCATGGCATAAATGACTGCCGAAGAAATAATTGCCCGTGGCGTTCCCGAACATGTTGCTGTCATTATGGACGGTAATGGCCGATGGGCAAAAAAACGCGGATTACCTCGTACAGCCGGTCACTATGAAGGCTTGAATACTGCAAAAAAAGTTGTGTCGGCTGCGGTAAAACTCGGAATTAAATATGTAACATTCTATACCTTCTCTACCGAAAACTGGAAGCGTGCAAACGAGGAAGTTGGTTATCTTATGTCTCTTATCAAGACAAAATTGCGCGCTGAATTCGATTTCTATAAAAAAAACGGCATTAAGCTTGCCCATATCGGCAATATGGATGGCCTTCCCCAGGATGTAAGGGAAGAAATTCAAAAAGCAATAAAAGATACTGAGCATTTTGAGGGAACTACCTGTGTTCTTGCGATAAACTACGGTGGCCGTGATGAGATAGTCCGAGGCATCAAGAAGATTGTCTCAAGCGGGATTTCCCCTGATTCAATAAATGAAGAACTTGTCACAAAATCTCTGGATATTCCTTCCCTTCCCCCGGTTGATCTTATGATTCGCACTGGCGGAGAAGAGAGGCTTAGCAATTTCCTTTTGTGGCAATGTGCTTATGCTGAATTTATCTTTACGGATAAACTTTGGCCTGATTATAACGGAGAAGATTTCTTTTCTGATATTGAAAAATTTCAGCAGAGAAACAGACGATTCGGTGCTGTTCCGAATCAATAAATGGGTATAAACGGGGATTTTTCTAATGAATAAAGTCTTACAGCGTCTTTTGGTTTTTTTTGTGGGATTGCCACTGATTATTTGCCTTGTATGGTTTAACCAGTTTCACCACATTGCCTTGCACCTATTGGTATTTGCCTCAGTATTGTTTGCTTCAAATGAGCTTTATCATCTTCTTTCTAAGAAATTTGCCCTTATGAGCCGACCTGTGGTCATTCTTGCCTCGGTTATTCCGGCTTTCGTTTGTGCAATTTGCGCTTTCTTTGAGCTGAATGTCTGCTTCATTGATTATTCATTTGTATTCATGCTGCTTCTTTGCATGGCTTTTGAGGTCCTGTCGGCCCAGACCTTTGAAAATTCAGTTTCTCATCTTCTTTCTTCGGCCTTCATCATTCTTTATGCCGGATATTTGCCTAGTTTTGTCTCAAGAATGACTGTTCATGCCCATTCCAGGGAATTCATAGCTTTTTTCTTCCTTATGGTCTGCATGTGTGACTCAATAGCTTGGTTTTTTGGCGTATTATTTGGAAAAAACAACAAGGGCTTTATCAAGGCCAGTCCCAATAAGTCTGTTGCTGGCTTTATCGGTGGTTTTGCGGGCACTCTTATTACTGGTTGCCTGGCTCATTACTTTTTCCCTGATGTTTTCACAGGTTCACTTGTAAAAGTCCTTATTTTCTCTTTCTTCATTGCCTTCGTTGCAATTATTGGAGACTTGGTTGAGTCAGTAATCAAGCGCTCCGTTGAAATCAAGGATTCTGGCAACCTTATTCCTGGTCGTGGCGGAGTTCTTGATTCAGTTGACAGTATTCTCTTTGTTGCTCCAGTCTATTATTTTGGAATCAGTTTCCTGTTTTAGGGACTTTCCCCGGACAATTGGTAACACTGAATAAAAGGCATTTTTATGAAAAAAATTTTAGTTCTCGGCTGTACAGGCTCCATCGGAAGCAGTACCCTTGACATTCTGAGAAATCAAAGTGACCGTTTTGTTTGTTGCGGACTTACGGCAAATTCAAAAAATGACGAACTTGAGCGTTTTTCAAGGGAATTTTCCTGTCCTTCTTCTCTTACAAAAAGAGATGGTCTTGATGGAATAAAAAAACTTATCGAAGAAACAAGGCCTGATATCGTTGTGAACGGCATCGCTGGAAGCGCGGGGCTTGCTCCCAGCATGGCTGTCCTTGAGGCAGGCGTTGACCTTGCCCTCGCCAATAAGGAAACCGTTGTTATGGCCGGCCCCCTTATGTTTCAGGCGGCAAAAAAAAACGGCTCTCGAATTCTCCCTGTTGATTCTGAACATTCAGCCATTTTTACACTAGTAAACCAGTGCGGGAAAGAAAATATCGATAAAATTGTAATTACGGCAAGCGGCGGCCCTTTCAGGACCTTTAGCCGTGAAAGGCTTGCTTCGGTCACGGTTCAGGATGCACTAAAACATCCGACATGGAACATGGGAGTTAAGATTACGATTGATTCTGCGACTCTTGGAAACAAGGGCCTTGAGGTCATCGAGGC
>DGTW01000268.1 GCA_002393835.1 Treponema sp. UBA4326 | reverse complement strand
CGAGCGTGGAAATTCCAGAAAGGGTGACATCTATTGGGGATTATGCCTTTGAAGGGTGTGAGAGCCTGTCGAGCGTGGTAATACCAGAAGGTGTCACATCTATTGGGACCTTTGCCTTTGAAGGGTGTGAGAGCCTGTCGAGCGTGGTAATACCAGAAGGTGTCACATCTATTGGGGAGTATACTTTCTGCAATTGTGAAAGCCTGCCGAGCGTGGAAATTCCAGAAAGGGTGACATCTATTGGGGATTATGCCTTTGGAAGATGTAAAAAACTGACGAGTATATCTTTTAATGGTACTGTCGAACAATGGAATGAAATAGAAAAAGGTTCTGATTGGAAGAATAATGTTCCGGCAACAAAAGTAACCTGTTCTGACGGTGAGGTGTCTTTGTAGAAAAAGATATTTTTTCGGAGATAGTATATCAATTTATGCAATTCGCCTGCGTATACAAGGAAAAATAGACAAAATGAAGCAAAAGGAGAAACTTATGAATCTTACTGGAGTTTGGAAATGTCAAGATGACAGAGGAATTTACATTTTGAATCAAAATGATAAAGATGTTTTTATTCATGGTTTTGGTGTAGGAGATGAACGGCATGAAAATATTGGAAGAGGCGTCATACTTGATGATGAAAAAACTCTTTTAGTTGAGTGGTCAGACACTTATGTAAGTCCTTATCAGGAGAACAGACTGACACATATCTGTGAAATTCAAATTATTGATTCCAGTCATACGAAACATCTGAAGATTTTAGCAGGTGCGAGTCCAAAAAATCCCTTGAAGTATGGAACTTGGGAAAAAATATATGATTTCGATACTATTGGACAACAAGTGTTTAACGGAAAATAAGATTATGGCAAACTATAATGATTTATATTTTTGTGAGAAAACTCAAACCTCTGACATAACCGTCGTTCATTTTGCTTATTCAGAAAAGGCAGGGATGAATGGTATGTACCTTACCGATAAGCTCGCAGAAAAAGCCTTTTTTAATGATGAAAGCCTCGAAGCATTGTTCTTGGATAGGAAAGTAACAGAAATTTCAGAATTTATGTGCGAGGGGTGCAAAGAATTACGGCTTATTGAATATGTTATAAAAGCAAAATCACAAGAAACTGACCCCGAAGTTTTGAAGAATAACGAGTTCAACTCATATTTATCTTTAGTTTTTAGTCACCCTATTACAGTAAAAAAACATGCCTTTTCGAATTGTCCGAAATTGCATACTGTAGTTTTTCCTAAAATGAACGAGAACGAAAAGATTTCCATTGGAGAAAAAGCATTTGCAAAGTGTCCGGCTTTAAGAACTGTGGTTATCCCCAATGGAAACGCAATTATTGCAAGAAATGCATTTAAAGGTTGCAGGACCGACAAACTCGTATTTGTTTCAAACATGGGTAAAAATTGCAAGGTTGCACAATTTGCTAATAAACAAGGGTTTAGATTCGTGACCGCTGACAATTTTTAGTAAAACTCACAAATGCTTCTAATAGGAATAAAATTGTTTCAGGAAAGAAATATTATTTTCCTAAGATTCTTTCCTGGTCGTTTCCGGGGATTTTAAGGGGCTTGCCCCTTAGGAGAGTGGGTAGCGTAAGACCGCTTGCGGGCTGGAGCGAGGGGGAGACTTCCCCCTTTTGCCTGCTAACTGCTAACTCCTCACTGCTACCTTCTAACTCCTAACTTCTACCCGTTTCATCTCCCGTCGTATAAAGAAAAATGCCACGACCCCTGCCGTCAATCCCGTAAGTCCGTTGGACACGCACATTGCTATTCCCACACCGCTGATTCCCAGGGCTTCTCTTAGTGAGGGAACTTTCATAAAAAGCAGGAGAACCGGAATTCGGTAGACGAAAAGGCGGGCTGTGTTCAGAATCATCGTGATTTTTGTCTTTCCGAAGCCGTACAAAAGACCCATGACGCTTACATTCAGGGCAATCAGGATTGTGTCCAGCCGCTCCCAGTAATAAATCAGGTCGATTTCGCGGGCGAAACTTGCGTTTCCTTTTGCGAAGGCATTTATGATTGCGGTACGAAATATGCAGAGGATTATAAAAAAGACGACCACATAGCTCATGGTGAGAAGGGTGGTGCGGTAAAAGAAGCTGATGGCCCTCTTTACATTTTTGTTTCCGAGGTTGTTGGAAACCAGGCTTGACTCCGCTTCCTGAAAACCGCCGATTGGATTTGTTGATAGTCCGCAGATTCGGTCGCTCACGCCTAAGGCTCCTACGACAGTCGTTCCCATGGTGGCGCAGAGGGAATTTACGAAGGCTTTACCGAAAGCAAAGATGAATTTTTCGAGAAAGACCGGGACTCCAAGGGAAGCGAGTGGAGCTAAAAAAGTCTTTTTGAACTCTGTTTCCCGGAGGCTCAGCCTGAAGGGATTCTTTTTTGAAGTCATTTTGGCAAGGGCGATTATGGTCAAGGCAAAGTGGGCCGCAATCGAGGCAATCGGAAGGAAATAAATGCCGTTTTCCCTCTCAAAGACTCCGTTTTCAATCAGGCGGATTGTCGTGATGTTGAGGGAAGTCTTGATGAAAAGCACCAGCAGGTTTCCCCACATGATGATTTTCGTGCTGCCCCTGGACTTTTGCACCGCAAAGAAAATCTGGTTGATGAACTGGAAAATCACGCTCACAACGACGAGGCTGGAGTAGACCGTTCCCTTAAAAAGAAGCTCCTCGCTCATACCCAGAAGCCGAAGAATGGGATACATGAGGGGAATCGTAAGCGCAAGAATGGCTCCGCCTATAAAAAGGGCCGAAAAGAAAAGCGTGGAAATTTGCCGCCTGACTTTCTGCATGTCGCCCGAGCCGAAAGAGCGGGCAATCATAACTCCGCCTGAAATCGAAAGGGCCGAAGCGACCGCCATGAGCATTTTTTCCAGCTGGTTTACGAAGCTCACGGTGGAAATGGTGTTTGCGCTCATGTTTGCGGCAATGAAAGTGTCAATCAGCTGGAAAATCTGTCCCACGCTCGCATAAAAGACAAGGGGCAGGGAAATTGTGAGAATGGCCTTGAACTGGCTCCCCGAAAGCATCAGTTCCCTGCGTTTTTTTTCTTTTTCATTCAAAAGGGGGAAGTCTCCCCCCCGGCTGCAATTCGTCGCTTCGCTCCTCATTTCCGCCTACCCCCTCTACAGGGGCGCTGCCCCCGTACCCCCGAAGAATTAACCACAGATGACACAGATTAACATAGATTAGATAGAAAATTCTGTACAATTTTTAGCATTTTCGCTCGATTTTGTGCATTTTTTGATTTTAGCCGGTAATTTGCAAAACTCAACATTTAACCTTATAATCTTCTCATGCAGGGCGATTTTCGTTTTGATTCCGAGAAGCTGGGCTTCACTTTTATCAAGAAGACTCACGCCGTCACAAATCCGAGAAGGCATTTTCATCCCTGGTGGGAAATTTTGTACATCACCAGCGGCCAGCGCACTTTTTTTTACGGCAGCAAGACCGTTCAGGCCAGGGCCGGCACTTTCCTGATTGTAACGCCCGGCGTGCTTCACCGTGCCATAAACCCTGAGGGCGAGACCTGTTCCCTTTACAATGTTTTCTTCGAGTCCGAGTCTTTTACGGCCTCAAAAAATCTCGTCGATGACATTCATTCGATTTTCCCCAGGCTTGAGCCATTCATTCAGCTTGGCGATGAGACCATGGCAAAAGTGAAGGGCCTTTTTGAGAGGATGGAAGAGGAAATCACGCTTCAAAAGGAGAATTTTGAGGTTCTGGCCAGGGCACTTTTGAGCGAGATAATCGTTCTTGTGAGCAGGGAAGCTAACGCCGGAGACTTTCACGAAAGCACCTACGCCATGAGCGAGAATTTTTCGGAAATCCTTGCCTGGATGAACTCTCATTACGAGGAAAACCTGACCCTGCCCCTGGTTGCAAAGAAATTCAACATCACTCCCAGTCATCTGAGCCGTTCCTTCAAGTCCTTCACCCAGTTCTCTTTCGTCGAATACATAAATTCCCTTCGTATTGCCCAGTCCTGCAAGTTGCTTCGGGGAACAAAAATGTCCGTGCTGGATATTGCCCTGAAATGCGGTTTCGGCTCCGTCACCCAGTACGGCCGCTGGTTCAAAAAGCTGGTTGGAAAAAGCCCGGTTAAATATCGAAATAGCTAAAGGACCGAATGTCGAGTTTTGGAATTTTTCTACCGTATCAAAAAACGGGCTCCCAGCGGGAACCCAAAATCAAACATCGCAGTGAGCAAAGCTCAGGCGAGTTTGTTTTGGAACCCCGCTTCCGCCCGTTTTTTGCATTGTTCGACAAGCCCAAAACTCGCCATTCGATGCCTCTATATGCACAATACATAGAATGGAAAATGTCGAGTTTTACGATTGTCAGTTTATGCAAAAAAAGGCGTGAAGGAGTGAAACGGCTTACGAAA
>DGTW01000045.1 GCA_002393835.1 Treponema sp. UBA4326 | reverse complement strand
GAAGTAAGCTTGCTCTTCAAGAGTGCAGAAAAACGCGCACAAATCTTGAACACTCAGGACAAGGCTGAAGTTATTAAGATTCTTACAGAATAGAATTTTGATGCAGTGTCAAAAAGCTACGGAAAGTCCTCGCAAAAGCGGGGATTTTTTATTTTTAAAAGAAATGCTATACTTTAACCATGAAACTTGAACGATTATTTGAAGTAAAAGAAGGAAAATTGTATACAGTGGCCGGAGAGCCTTTTTCTACTGAGGGCAAGGCTTTTCCAGTTAAGTGGAGCGATGTCGAGAATGCTCCTGAAGAGTACAACGAGGATTTTCTTGCCAAGCTCCGTGAAGACTTGAAAGCCATGGAAGAAAAAAAAGAATTTGTCTTCATTGAGCCTGTATTTGATAAAAATGGCGGAGCGGAGCAGTTTACCGCTGCCATGAAGCATTGTGCCCGCCGAATCAAAGACTGCGTGAGCGTAATTGGCTTTGCAATTCCGTCTGAAATTCTTTCTCAGCGTGATTTTTACATCGAAGAGCTGTCGGCAAAGCATGGCCACTATTGTTTTTTCAGTAAAGAAGCCTCTGGAGACACTCTGGCTCTATACTCTTAGCTTATGGCTGGTCAGTTGAAGAATTCAGAAAAATGTTAAAAAAACGCACTAAATGCGAAATATTCACTAAAATTCTCTGAATTTTCCATTGACTAAGGCTTGTTTTTTTGCAATGATTACGGCATGAATTCTTTTAATGCCAAAATTTTCGGAGGAACAGTAGCATTCAGCTCGATTTTGCTGGCGATTTGCCTTCTTGTGTTTACGCTGTTGCCATCTGTTGCCGAAAAGACTGAAGAGCCGGAAAAGGGAATTCCTGATTTTGCCATGCTTAACAGCATCGATTTTACAGAGGAATATTTTGCAGAATCCGGCTTCAAGACAGAATACGCAGACGATTATTCGCCAGAAGATGATGAAGGACTGGCTCTTTACCGCCAGCCACAATCCCGCCCTGCAGTTGAGTGGTTTTACACTCATGTAACCAGCAACCGTGAAGTAGCCCTTGCAATCCTTGAAAACGCAGACAAAAATGACATTCCTTTGTCATTAGCCTTTTCGCTGGCTTTTGTCGAGAGCCGCTTCAAGAGCGATGCGGTCAACTCAAATTCAAACCGTACGATTGACAGGGGGCTTTTCCAGCTTAACAGCGCTACTTTCCCAAAATTGACCGAGGATGAATTCTTTGATCCAAAAGTAAGCGCCAAATACGGAATGAGTCACCTTCGTTACTGCATGGATGTCGCCGGAAACGATATCACGGCACTGGCCATGTACAATGCAGGCACTTCCAGGGTAAAGCAGAACAAAACTCCCCAGCATACGCTCAATTATGTTGCGAAGATTTCAAATTACCGGGTTCATCTCGAAAGCAAGTTCTCGACAGAAGTTCTTGCCTTCTACTCAACAGGCTCGAACAACACAGTTCTGGCCAAGAAATAATCCACAGATTTACACAGATACGACACAGATTATATAGAAAAATGAGGCTTCCAGACAAGCACGAAAACGCAAGTGCTTGCGTGGGGAACCTCATTTTTTTGCAATATCTGCTTAAGATAATACTTGTTACATGGAAAAACTATCCGCGTCTATCTGCGAAAATCCGCGTCTAATTAATTCCTAATTTTCTTTCTTGGGGCGGCGACCGCAGCATTTGCACTTTTATGCGCCAACCTCCTGTTGTCGCAAAAAGTGGCCGAGTTTTGTCGCAACGAAGTTGCTTAGCCAAAACTCGCTGGGCTTTTAGCCACATCCTTGTGGCTATTGTTTTTGGGGGCGACGACCGCAACATTTCGTTTCGGTGCAGAAGCCTGTCACATCGCATTTTGGCACGAAAAGGTTATCGCAAATCCACTTCCATTCTTCAGAATATTCACTTAAAGCTTTTTTGATTTCGTTTGCCATGGTGCGGATTTCTATGTAGGCCCTGGTGCAGAGCCGCTGGTTCATCAGGTTTATCATGTTGCGGAGATTGCGCTTGTCCACGATTTTGGTCATCATGCCAAGTGGGAGAATGTTGGCCGCATCTTCTTTTGAGACTCCGGCTTCCATGAGGGCGGCATAGCTTTTACGGATGCTTTCCATGCAGTCTTCGTATGCTTTTTTTGCCTCAGGAGATTTTGCGGCAGTGGGCGGAAGGTAGTAGTCGAATTTCTCGCAGTTTACATAGCGGGTGCTTTCCTGAAGGCGTGTGGGGCCGCCTCCAATATGGGTGTAATACTCGCGGATTGCCCGGGCAGAGTAGCCTGAGATGCACAGTTCGATGTCAACATATTCAAGTACGCGGCCGTGACCGCTTGTGATGCAGTCCTTGGCCCGTTTTATGTTCTTTTCAGCCGAATCAATTGGGCTGTTCCAGCAGACACCGGCCATCTTGCCGATTTTCTGCAGGGGATATTTGTCAGTTGTGTCGAAGATTTGAATCATGAATCTTATCCTTTTTTTGACGCGGATTAACGCAGATGAACGCGGATTTTATTTTTTGTCAGTTGAAAATCGTCTGTTAAATATGAAAGATTTTCATGTATGAAATATTTATCTGTGTTTATCTGCGTGCATCTGCGTCTAATTTTTATTTCTTTTTGTATTATATGTATCCTATCCGCGTGTATCTGCGTATATCTGCGTCTAGTTCTTTTTTGCTTCCGGCAGGTTTACGATTGCTCCGCTGGCAGTGAGAGGAACATATTCCGGAACCTGGCGACCGTCCCATTTTTTTGCTTTTTCAAGCTCGATTTCAAGCTCCTTGAGTTTGATTTCGACCTGATAGTTCTGGGCGACTTTTGCGTTGTAGTAAGCCAGGGCATCTGCTTCCGCCCGCTTTGCCTCTGCGGCTTTCTGGGCTTTAATCAGCTCTCCCTCAGCGGTCTGCTCTGCTGCCTTTTTCTGTGCCTCTGCCTCGGCAACCTGTTTCTGGGCGTTTGTTTCGGCGAGTTTTAAATCCTGCTCTGCCTGGCGAACCTGCTGGGTGCGGTTCATCGTTTCCTTGATGTTCTTGTCAAAGTCCTCGCTCCAGTCCCAGTTTGAGATTGTGAGCTGGGTGACTTCAATCGGATATTCAGCGAGCTTTGCGTTGAGGGCAGTTGTGACATCGCTTGTGATTTTATCCTGATTTTCGACAAGTTCATAGATTGAATATTTTCCCACAGATTCTTTTACGCTGGCAACAAGGCTGCGGGTGATTGCGTTTTCAAGAATTGACTCGCTGTATTTTTTGACGGCATCCATGATTTTGGCTCCGTCATAGCGGTAGAAAACCGTAACCTGTGAGCCGACAGTCTGCATGTCCTTCGTGATGGCTCCGTCTTTTCCAACAGAGAAATTTACATTCATGCCTTTTGGAACGATAGAGTATTTTTTGATTACGCTGACAAATGGCGGGTGAAAGTGCATTCCCGGCTCCAGGACATCACCTGTGACTTCACCCAGCATGACCTGAACGCCGCGCTCGTTCGGGGCAACGACGGCAAAAGATTCATAGGCTGTTAAAGCAATTAAGGCAAGCACGATGATTGTAATGAGTGATTTTGATGCGATTTTTTTCATAGAAATCTCCTGAAAAGTTATAGTATAAATATAGTGAAGATTATGGAAAATTGGAAGAAAAAAAGAGAGAAAGTAATGTTTGCCATCGAACTTTGTAAAGCACGTGCCAATCATTCTCAAAAGGAAGTTGCGGCAAAGGCTGGTATGGCATATCAGCAATATCAGCGTTTGGAAAACCCTCATAAAACAAATCCTACTTTGGAAACACTTTATAAGCTTCAGAAGGTTTTTAACCGTCCTTTTTTGGCATTGTAACCTTAACCTGTAAATTTTATATCCCGCTCTGTAAACTTGTTCCTATCAAATCGTTGCATATCTTCTTTCTCAATCTTTTAATTATAAAATAAATTTTCCACACAGCCATAATTTTGACACATTTTATTTGTAATATGAAAATGTCAAATGGAGGAATAATATGGCTCAGGAAAATGTCATGCATAATTTACTTCAGGATATGAACATACTCTTAAACATTAGTTTAGGGGAAGCCCAGTTATCTCTCAAAGAAATATGCGAGATGAAACCCGGATTTGCATTCAAATTAAATAAATTTGCTGGAGAGCCACTTGATATATATGCAAATGATACTTCTATTGCAAAATGTGAGCCTGTAGTAATTGATGAAACTTTTGGCGTTCGTATAGTAGAACTAAACAGACGGACAGAACCAGAAACTGAAAATGGAGAAAACTGTCATGAGTGAAAACATTCCGAAAGAAGAAATTGATAAATTATTAGAAGCAATATCAACGAAAAATGATGGTGCTGTCGATGAGTATACCCCTATAGATTCAAGAAAAATCAGAATATTTGATTTTGCAAATCCACCAGTGTTTTCCACTACGGAAATAGCCAAGATTTCATGCATAATCGATGAAATTGGCTGTCATCTAGCTGAAAAGTGGGGAAGAGACTGCAAGAGTTCTATTTATTGCATAACTCCAGAGCCATATGAATGCAGCCGTAATAATTATTACAAAGAATTAACAAATTATTTTGATGAAAAGATGGAAGGACACTACTTATTAAGTGAAAACATCGGATTATACAAAGCATTTCTTATTTCCGATTTGAAAACAGATTTTACGAAATCTACTAAA
Source organism: Treponema sp. UBA4326 (assembly GCA_002393835.1). Classification (GTDB taxonomy): domain Bacteria; phylum Spirochaetota; class Spirochaetia; order Treponematales; family Treponemataceae; genus Treponema_D. The sequence goes on along the minus strand of DGTW01000045.1, from coordinate 549 downwards.
AAACAAAATAAGTACTCGTTGTTTTCCGAGATAAGTAAAGATTTTTTTGATGAACTCTCACGGTATATTGCAGAAAATCAAAAAACAGCAGAATCTCTTTCTCAGAACAATCAGCTATCAGACAATGATTTTAAAATAAAATCATCTTTGTATATGTCAGCACTAAATCCAAAGGCATATTCTTACTATGTCAGTAATACAAATCCTTCTTTTGATGGTATCAATTACCTTCATAGCACTATATATGAAGGTAAAAGAGATATGAATTTGGAATTTATTTTAGTTTTTAGAAACGCAAGCGACCAAATAAAATCCAAAAATATAAGACAAATCACCGTCATACTTTCATACAACCTTGTTCAACTACTTTGTGGCAATACAAAAGAAATTGATTCAGAAATCAAACAAGATTATCATCTGCCTAAGTTCGCTGATAAAACTATGGTTAAGGTCTCAGTATCTTTTGGGCAAGTAAAAAAACTCTCAAAGAGCTAGAAAAAATAGGAGGAGGAACAATCATAGAACTCGATAGGAAAACAGGAGATTCAG
>DGTW01000247.1 GCA_002393835.1 Treponema sp. UBA4326 | reverse complement strand
CAAGCCTTTGCGCGACCAGTTCACACAATCACCTGGAATTTCTGGTGCTTCTATTCTTGGAGATGGTTCTGTATCTCTGATTATCGATGTAACACAATTGCTTGAGCTTGGCGTTCGTCAGGAAATCGAAGCTCGGCAAGATTCTGGATATGGTGCGTAAGGAGAAGATTCATGGAAAATACATCAGCTGAAAAACCTTCAATCAACTCCGTACTAAAGGAAAGTCTGGGTAATATCCAGAACATCGCCGGGGCAGATACGGCTGCACCGGAAAAACCTGACAACATGGTCGTTGTTGATTATAAAATGGTAACATTCTCCCTTTCAGGAAAGGACTATGCTATCGACATTATGAAGGTAAAGGAAATCGCAAAGGCAGGACGCTTCACCTATGTTCCGAATGCGCTCCCCTTTGTACTCGGTGTCTATAACCTTCGTGGTGACATAATTCCTATTATCGACCTTCGATTGTTCTTCAATATCGAAATGCCTGAGCGTGAGTACGATGCCCTTGAAAACATGCTTATTGTTTCTGTTGGCGAGCTTACTTTTGGTGTTGTCGTTGACGAGATTGACAAGGTTGTCGGAATTCAAAAATCAAGCATTAATCCTCCTCACCCCTTGTTTGGTGACATCAGCATCAAATACATTCAGGGTGTTGTTGAGGTAAATAACCGTCTCTATATTCTGCTGGACATTGAGAAGATTTTCGGCTCAAAGTCTGACAGCAAATCTTCAGAGACGGCTGCCATGCGGGAAATGGCTGCCCGGGCTTCTGTTGCTGCTCCAGCTGCAGGAGTTAAAAAAGCGGCTGCTCCGGCTCCCAAAAAAGAGGAGAAAGTCGATTACTCTTTTGTAGTTGATTCTCTTTCTTCAATGCGTAAATTCACCGCATCTTCTCTTAACGACAAATGGATGCAGGTCCGCTATAAAGAATGGGAAGGAGAGCGTGGAAAAGGAAAAACTCAGCTTCAGAATCCTGCTGATGCCGATATGTTCCTCAAAAAATTCTTCTCTCCCTTTAGCGGAACTTGGTGGGACAAGGCCTATGCGGATTCAATCTTCAAGGCTCTTCCTGACAATACCGCAAAACAGATTGTCGTTTGGAATCCTGGCTGTGGAAAAGGTGCCGAAACTTATTCTCTGGCCTGTGTTCTCAAAAAGCGTTACCCTGAGGCAAAATTGAGGATTTATGCTCATGAAGTTGATTTGCTCAGTATTTCTAACGCTCCTTTGCTTGCTGTTCCTGGCGATGTTGCCAATGATTGGTACGCACCGTATATTACAAAGAAAGCTAACGGGGATTTCACTTTTATCTCTGATATCCGCGACAGCATTATGTTTGAATATCACGACTGCGCCAACACCAACAACTTGCCATCTTGTGATATAATCTTCGCAAGGGATGTACTTTCATTCTTGTCAGAATCTGCCCAGCAGACGGTTATTGCCGATTTCTCTGAGAAATTAAAGGGAAATGGTATCGTGATTCTTGGTCAGAATGAATCTCTTGAAGAGAATCCAAAATGGTCGGCAACGAAAGTTGGAACAGTAACTATCTTCGGAAAAAAATAATACAGGAGTAAAAACTCATGAGAGTAGAGTACATTAACCCATTTGTAGAAACTTCATATCAGATTTTGAAGGAAGTGCTTGGTGGCGCTACTGTAACCCGTGGCGACTTGTATCTCAAATCTACGGCCATGCCGGTAATGGGTGTCGCAGCCCTTGTCGGTCTTGCCGGTGATGTCGAAGGTCGTGTTCTCTTCGATATGACTTTTGAGACAGCCCTGAACATCGCTTCTGCGATGAACGGCGAGACACTTACAAAATTTGATGACCTTGCAAAAGCTACTATCAGTGAGCTTGCAAACCTCATCACGGCTCAGGCTGTTACAAAATTGCATGAGCTTGGTTTCAAATTCGACCTTACACCACCAGCTCTTTTTGCCGGTGAAAAAATGGAAATTGCCGCATTGGGCGGCAGCCAGACAAACAGTGTAGAGGCACTTATCGTTCCTCTCATCACTGAATGTGGTAAAATTGAAGTTAACGTCGCAATTCGCGAACGCATGTAATAAGGATAAGGAGTGCCAAAATGAAAACTAAACAGGATTTTCCTTCAATCAATGAGCGTCCGCCAGAGGGCATGAATGCTGACGGAACAAAAATCCGTGTACTCGTCGTAGACGATTCAATGTTCGTTGCAAAACAGCTCGGCCAGATTCTCACAAGTGAAGGATATGAGGTCGTTGCTACAGCTGTTGACGGTAAGGACGGTGTTGATAAATACAAGGAACTGTGTCCGAATGTTGACTTGGTAACTATGGATATTACTATGCCTCGCATGGATGGTATCACAGCCCTTGAGCAGATTGTCGCTTTTGACAAGAACGCCCGCGTCGTTATGGTTTCTGCTCTTGGTAAAGAGGAGCTGGTCAAAAAATCACTTCTTCTCGGTGCCAAGAACTACATCGTAAAACCACTTGACCGCAAGAAGGTTCTTGAGCGAATTTCAGCTGCCCTCAAATAGGCTCTGATTATCAGATGGGGTCTGGAAACTCTGCTTTCTGGATTGGCCTATAAAATAATCGCCGGAGTATTCATTTATTCCGGCTTTTTCTGTTTTAAAATATCTGCTACCCTGATTCCGTCCTGATAAAAGGAAAGTCGTTTTTTTAAAACGCTTCTTTTATTGAGCGCTTCCCTGTAGTCTTCCTCGTTGGCCATGTTTTCTTTATTCTTTATTTCTGATATAATCTTTTTATGTTTCAAGTTCGGGTGAAGGCTGATTTTGCGGCGGCGCATTTTTTGCGTGATTATCATGGAAAGTGCGAGAACCTGCATGGCCACAATTACAAGGTTTATGCTCATGTTCAGGGAAAGACTCTGGATGAGGGCGGAATGCTCCTTGATTTTACTGAGCTTAAAAAAGCTTTGAAGGCGGTTTGTGAAAAACTTGACCACACTAACCTGAACGACATTGATTTTTTTGAGCAGAATCCCAGCGCAGAGCGGATAGCGATGTACATTTATGAAGGAATAATCGCACAGCTTCCGGAGCTGAAAAAGACAGACGGAGAAGCGGCATACTTGTATGCAATCGATGTCTTTGAGACGGACAATAACAGGGCAAGGTTTATGCCCGATTAAAGCTACCTCGCCTGAAGCGGGGTGAATATAACCGAAGAAAAATACATGTATGTATTTTTCTTCGGAGGCTAGGGATTGGAGTGGCGGCGACAGCCGTTCTGAAACGACCGGAAGGGAGTGGAAGAATGAAGCGATAGCGGAACCACGCAAAGCCCGGCGGCGTTAGCCGCAGCCCCCTTGCCACCATGGAGATATTTATGAAACAGATTTCAATTTTGGATTCTACTTTGCGTGACGGCTCTCAGGGCGAGGGCATTTCTTATTCAGTTCAGGACAAAATCAATATCGTTAAGGCTTTGGACGAGCTGGGGGTGGCTTACATTGAGGCGGGAAATCCCGGAAGCAACCCCAAGGACATGGAATTTTTCGTTGAGGCTAAAAAACTAAAACTTGACCACTCAAAAATCGTGGCATTTGGCTCGACCAGGCGCAAGGGAATTAAGTGTGCGGAAGATGCCAATTTACAGAGCCTGCTTGCGGCGGAAACTCAGGTCGTTTGCATTTTCGGAAAGACCTGGGACTTTCAGGTTACGGACATCATTCATGCCACTCTCGAAGAAAACCTTGGGATGATTCGTGAGACAGTGGCTTTCCTTGTGGCCAACAATAAGGAAGTCATTTTTGATGCCGAGCATTTCTTTACGGGATACACGGAAAACGCTGATTATGCCATGAAGTGCCTTGAGGCGGCTGTAGAGGGAGGGGCTAAGACTCTCTGCCTCTGCGAGACCAAGGGCGGCATGATGCCAATGCAGTGCTACGAAATTACGAAATTTGTAGTTGACCATTTTAAAGACAGAAAAATCATGTTGGACAGAACTGGCAACGCCAGTTCTGTCGGAGGAGACGGCACAAGTGCCGTCTCCGTAGGGATTCATACCCACAACGATTCTGGCTGTGCAGTTGCTAATTCCTTGCTTGCCGTTGAGGCTGGGGCCACTCATGTTCAGGGTGTACTCCTTGGCTTTGGCGAGCGCACTGGAAATGCTAATCTTTCTTCGATTATTGCTGACCTTCAGCTTAAAATGGATTGTGCCTGCATTCCTTCTGAGAATATCCAGAACCTCACCCCAATCTGCAAGCGGGTGGCTGAGATTACCAACATTTCTCTGGAAGCCGGAATGCCTTATGTGGGAGCAAGCGCTTTTGCCCACAAGGCCGGAATGCACATCGATGCGGTTATCAAAAATCCTTTTGCCTACGAGCATGTCACTCCTGAGAGCGTTGGAAACGAAAGGGTCTTCCTTATGAGTGAGGTTGCCGGTAAGAGCATGATTGTCGAAAAAGTCCAGAAGTTCGACAAGACTCTCACAAAATCCAGCCCTGTTGTTGCAGAAATCGTAAAGAGGGTCAAGGATTTGGAGCATGAGGGCTATCAGTTTGAGGGAGCTGACGCAAGCTTTGAGATTTTGGTTCGAAAGGCAATCGGAAAATACCAGCCCTTCTTCAACCTTCACTATTATAAGACTAGCGGCGAGTTCCCCCGTTTTGCCGATGACCAGAGCGCCTTTGCCCAGTTCAAGATTGATGTTGACGGAAAGGTCGTTGTGACTGCAGGGGATGGAGACGGTCCTGTAAACGCTTTGGATGTGGCCATGCGAAAGGCTTTGGAGCAATTTTATCCCAATGTGGCTCAGATTCATCTTACAGATTACAAAGTCCGTGTCCTTGACGGAAAGGGAGCTACGGCTTCAAGGGTTCGCGTTCTCATTGAGTCAAGCGACGGCGACGAGCACTGGGCTACGATGGGAGTTTCCAGCGACATAATCGAGGCTTCTTATATTGCCCTTGTTGATTCATTCGAGTATAAGCTGATTAAGGACCTGGAGCGTAAATTCGCAAAACTGATGTAAAATTTGCCTTTTGAAACTTTTTTCGTTATATTTTGTTTAATAGATGAAAAGATTCTTGCCTTTGCCACTTTGTTCGCAAGAAGGGGCTTGGCATATATGAGGCTTTATTTTGAATATTGAAGAACTTGCCAGTGAGAGAGTGCCTGAAGTCGGTGAATTGCCAAAAGTCATTAACAAGGAATTGATGAGCAATCCCGACAATTTCTATAAAATGGCCTTCGAGTTTCAGCAAATAATGATGATTTACGAAAGTGCCATCAAGCAGATTGAGACTAAGCTGGATATTTTAAATAAGGAAAACAAGGTTTCTGGCAGGCGGAACCCAATCGAGACTGTCAAATCCCGGATTAAGTCGCCGCAGAGCATTGCCTCCAAGCTTGAAAGCAAAAAACTGCCGGTCAATTTTGATTCTATGGTGGAAAATCTCCACGATATTGCAGGTGTTCGGGTCATCTGCCCGTATATTTCAGACATCTACTCAGTTCGGGACATGCTTTTAAAGCAGCCGGACATCACTTTGCTGGAAGAAAAGGACTATATCAAGAATCCAAAGGAGTCGGGGTACAGGAGCCTGCATCTTGTGATTGAGGTCCCGGTTTATCTTTCTGAAAGCACCCATAATGTTAAGGTTGAGGTTCAGCTTCGCACCATAGCAATGGATTTCTGGGCCTGCCTTGAGCACGAGCTTCGTTATAAGACCAGCACAAAAGTGCCGGAGAGCGTTAGAAGGGAGCTTTTCCGTGTTGCCGAGACGATTGCCATGACCGACCGCGAAATGGAAGAAATTGCGATTGAGCTTCAGAACCTGGACTAGGTTAAAAATCATATTAAAAAATTTGACTATTCTCAAAAGGTTGATACAATATTAAAGAGGTGTTTTTCGTTCTATAATTTTTTTGGAGATTTTATGTGTAAATCATTTCTGGGGCTTCTTTCCCAGAAAAAAACATTACTTTTTCTATTGATGTGCCTCTTCGTTCATGCTTTTAACTGTGTCTTGTTTGGTATTGTTGGAATTTTCCCACTTTCTATCCTGAACATTTTCAGCACCATTTTCTACATTCTTGTTCTTTTTCTTTTTAAGCGAAATCAGGATTTTTACATTGTCTTTACATATTTCGAGATTGTCACTTTTTCATTTTTGTGTGATCTTTTTACTGCCGGCGCTTTCTTATATATTTTCTTTGTGGTGGGAATGGTTTCCGTCATTTTTTACCTGCTGCCGCCTAAAACAAAGTACAAGTACATTTATCAGGCTGTTGGAATTCTCTGTGCGATTATAATTTACTTTATCATTGTGAATAAATTCGCCCTTTTTCCTGAATATGAGCCGCTCGTCGAAGCTTACAAAAACAAGATTATCCTGCTTAATCTGGGAATAACACTTTTTACCTTGTTTTATATCGCTAACCTCTATTCTTATGAATTGAACACGACGAACGAAAAGCTGGTTTATACGAGCAACCATGATTTGCTGACAGGCCTTTTTAACCGCCGTTTCTTTGAGCATATCATGGAGCGAAACAAGACCGAAAACGAGAGCAAGTACACAATCGCAATTTTTGACATTGATGATTTCAAAAAAATCAACGACACTTACGGTCATCAGGCGGGAGATGCCGTGCTAAAAGTCGTCAGTGAGATAATCGAAGGCTGCCAGTGCAGGGAATATATACCGGTCAGATGGGGTGGCGAGGAATTCATAATCTTTATGCCCCGAACTCCTGAAAATACGGCTTATGACTATTTACAGGCTCTTTGTGAAAAAATCCGAAATACAGTGGTTGAATTCGGGCCGCACAAAATCAAGGTTACGGTGACTGTCGGAATGTGCACCGGCAGCGTTTTGAGTGATTACGAGATTGCGATCCGAATAGCGGACGACAGGCTTTACAAAGGCAAAAAGAACGGAAAAAATCAGGTGGTCAGGGAATAACCGCCATTTCCCGAATCAATTTTCCTTCAATAGAATATAATCCGATTTTTATCTTTCCGTTTTCCGTTTTCCACTTTCCACTTTCCGTTTCCACTTCAAGAATTCCGCAGGTTTTGCCCTCTTCGCATTTTGGAAGGGAAATTGAACCGGGGTTAAAGTAGAAAAGTCCATTTTCTTCTTCCATTAAAGTGACATGGGTGTGGCCGGAAAGGACGATACTGCCTTTTGGAAGCCAGGATGAAAGTTTTGTGCGGTCGTAAAGGTGTCCGTGGTGCAAGAAGATGCGGCGGATTCCCTTTGTTGTTGGAAGGGCGATTGTACTGTAGGCGTTGAGACAGGGGAAGGCCAGCATCATTTCGTCAACCTCGCTGTCGCAGTTTCCCCTTACGCAGATGAGTTTTTCTTTGCGCTCGTTCAAAAGCTCGGCTGTGCGCTTGGTGTCCCAGCCTTGGGGAAGGGGATTACGCGGGCCGTGGTTCAGGTAGTCGCCTAAGAGAATGATTGAGTCAACTTTGTTTTCAAAGGAAGCGAGGGCTTTTTCAAGGCTTTCTGCGCTTCCGTGGATGTCGGATAAAACAAGAAATTTCATGATTGCTCCAAAAAAATTGCCCCACGAAAGTGGGGGAGCCGCCTGAAAATTACATTCTGTCCAAATACGGCACGAGAACCAGTCCCATGGCTTCTTTGAGCACTCGGAGCGTTGCCTTTGCCAGGGTCAGGCGGGCTTCTTTGAGCTCTTTTGTCTCGGCAGTCATAATCGGGCACTGCTGATAGAACTTTGAGAAGAGTTTTGCTATGTCATAGAGATAGTTTGCCATGATTGAAGAGTCTTTGGCATTTGCGGCTCTTGCTACCGTCTCCGGGTATTCGCCTAAGCGTTTTGTAAGTTCCCATTCTTCTGCGGCTTTGAGAAGAGCTGCTGCCCTTTCAGGACTTGCAGGGCTTGTTCCTTCGTCTGCGGCCTTTCGCAGGATTGAAGCGATGCGTGCTCCCATGTACTGCAAATATGGGCCTGTGTTTCCGTTGAAGCTCAAAGATTCTTCCGGATTGAAAACCATGTCCTTAATGGGGCTGACCTGAAGGAGATAGTAGTGGAGGGCTGCGAGTGCGACTTTTTCTGCGACCTCGTCTGCGTTTCCGACTTCTTCTTCGCGGCCTTTTTCTTTGATTGCCTTGAGTGCGTCTGCGTGGAGCGAGTCAATCAAATCATCTGCGTCAACGACTGTGCCTTCGCGGCTCTTCATTCGTCCGTTCGGAAGGTTTACCAGGCCGTATGCGAGGTGATAGAGCTTGTTCGACCAATCAAAGCCGAGTTTTTTGAGAATATAGAAGAGAACTTTGAAATGGAAGTTCTGCTCGGTTGCAACGACATAGACAAGCTCGTTGAAAGCCCAGTCGTCGTGGCGGCTGATTGCGGTTCCGATGTCCTGTGTGATGTAAACTGATGTTCCGTCTTTTCGGAGAAGAACTTTTTCGTGGTCTTCGCCGTCTTTTCCTTTGCCCACGGCTTCCGTGACATCAACGCGAACGCTTCCGTCCTCAGCCTTAAAGAAGACACCCTTTTCGAGGCCTTTCTGAATTTCGTCCTTTCCTTTGAGGTAGGTTTCGCTTTCAAAGTAGAATTTGTCGAAGGAAACTCCTGTGCGGTCGTAAGTTTCTTTTACGCCGTTGAAAGTCC
>DGTW01000078.1 GCA_002393835.1 Treponema sp. UBA4326 | reverse complement strand
GCGTGGACACATCAGGCTCAATGCAGGGAACCCCGGAAAACATCGCAAAGACAGTGACATTTGCCCTTTCAAAAATCGCAATGGAAGAAGAGCGCAAGTGTTATCTGATTTCGTTTTCCACAGGAATTGAAACGCTGGATATGTCGGACTTCAAATCGGGCGACGCGCTTACAAGAATCGTTCGGTTTCTCAGCATGAGCTTCAACGGTGGAACGGATGCAAGCCCGGCTCTTCGTCACGCTGTCCAGATGCTCCAGAAAGACGGCTACAAGAACGCAGATGTGCTGATGATTTCGGACTTCGTGATGGGAAGCCTTCCTGATGACCTTGTAAAATCCATCGAAGAAGAGAAGAAAAAGAACACTGACTTTTACAGCCTCGTCATCGGCTCAAGCGGAAACCAGGGAACAATCGCCTGCTTCAACCACAACTGGGTGTATGACACCACAGCCCCGCAGGCCTCCAGACATTTGGCGGAACAACTGCATAAAATAAAAAATAGGAACTTATAAAATGTCTAACAATTTTTTAAAATTAAGAAATAAAAGTATTCAAAAAATCTATGATTCATATCTTTATGCAATGAATCAAATAATGACATTCTATTTATCATGCGTTGTATTTGATGAGCATGCTGTATTAACAGATGTTGAAGATTATTCTATAAGGGCAAGCTATAATTTTTGCGATGAATTTACAACAATAAAAAAAGTAAAAGATGTAAAAAATTTAATAGAGAATAATACATTTCAACAGCTTTATCGTAAGCAAACATTAGTTTCGCAAATTTCAATTTTAGAGTATTATTTTTCAAAATTGGTAAAAATACTGAGAGTTCCAAAATCAGAATTAGAGAAACCAGCTGAATTATCAGAATATGGAATGAATTTTTTTTCAAAGAATGCTACCCTTTGCAGGATACATGCAATTGCAAGGGTTTATAAGATAGACAGCGTTATAACAAAGTATCAGGCATTTTCTGCATTACAAGGATATATTAATACTAGGAACATGATTGTCCATAATCAGGGCTCTTTTGATAAGAAATATAAGGGAAAAGCTTATGTTTATTGGAAAAAATATTTTCACGGACAAAAATTAATGATTTCTGAAAATATGATAGATGATATATGCTTCTTTTTAAATGATCATGTAAAGGTTTTTACAAAAGAAATCGATTCTGCCTTGATTCCATAAAAATTTTTATAGCTGTGTGTAAATATATTTTTAAATGACAAGTTTTCTACACCCTAACTTCAATTTCCTCTTTTGCCACAAGCGTCTCTGGCGTAACATAGCACTCCACGGCGATGATTTTCACTCCGGAAGATTTTGCTTCTTTTAGTGCATCGGCAAAGTCAGCGTGTGTTTCCCTGTTTGGGGTGAAGTATTTGCAGCCTTTCATCTGAACGATTATCAAAGCCATACATTCATACTCGCTTCTTTTTGCCAGAAGAGTAAGTTCCTTCACATGCTTTAGTCCGCGGAGAGTGGGTGCATCCGGAAAAAAGGCAATGCTGTCTTTTTCTAAAGTGCAGCCCTTCACTTCGATGAGCATTTTGTGATGGAAGTTTGATTTATCATCATATTCGGCATAAAAATCAAAGTGGGAATCGCCCAAAGTGAATTCAGGTTTTAGAAGTGTGAGTTTGGGAAAGTATTTTTTGTTCTCATGAATCCATTCAGAAGCGACTTTGTTCGGAGCCTGACTGTCCATGTTGATGAGGAGTTTTTTTTTGCGGGGTCGTACTTTTTTTTCCGTAACGACTTTTTCCACTGCAATCAAATCGTATTTTGTTTTCCGAGCGGGATTGCCACTTTCTTCAAGGTAGACAAGTGAGTTTGGAATGAGAAGTTCCTTGCAGCGGCCGGTGTTTTTTACATGCACAGTTTTTTTTTGCCGTCAAGCATGACATGGGAAATGAATCTGTTCGGTCGGTCTAAAAAAATTGCCTTGCGTATGTGGGTGTAGCGCATAGTAAATTATAGCATAACCAGAAACGATAAAAAAAAGATGCCCAAGACAATCGGGCATCCTGAAAATCAACCTTAAAGCAATATTATTTTTTATCTGCTCAAACTTGCCAGCGGCACGCAGCTTGGTGATGTGGTTGCGTTTTCAATGCGGGCAAATTCTTCCATGAGGCGTTTCTGCTCGCTCGTAAGATGTGTCGGAATCTGCACGATGATTTTGACATACAAATCTCCCTTGCGGCCTTCGGCATAAGGAACACCCTCACCCTTGATTTTGTAGAGCTTTCCGTTCGTTGTTCCTGCAGGCAAAGCGAATTTGATTTTTTTGCCATCCAAAGAAGTGATGTCAAGGGTAACGCCCAAAGCTGCCTGTGCGAATGTGACCGGGACTGCACAATACAAGTCACGGCCGTCTCGCTCGAAGTACTCGTGCTGCTCAACGTGAAGCATTACGATTAAATCGCCGGCTGGTCCTCCGTTCGGGCCTACATCGCCCATGCGTGGAATTGCGATTCTTTTTCCGTCATCAACGCCAGCTGGAATCGTAAGCGACATTTTCTTTGTGACAGTCTCGTAACCGCTTCCACGGCATTTTGAACACGGTTTGTCAACTCTGGTACCCTCGCCGCCACATGCAGGACATGTCTGCTGAACCGCAAAGAATCCTGCCTGTCGTCTGACCTGACCGCTTCCGCCACAAGTCGGACATGCCTTTCTTTTTGCGCCTTTCGCACCGCCTGTTCCGTGGCACTCTGTACAAGTCTCGTTGTGCTGGAAAGTGATTTCGGCTTTTGTACCGTAAACTGCGTCCTTGAATGAAATGTTGAGGTCATAGCGGAGGCTCTGTCCTTGCTGTGGAGCATTCGGGTCTCTTCTGCGTGAAGAGCGTCCGCCGCCAAAAATGTTGTCGAAAATGTCCGAGAAGCCGCCGGCTCCGCCACCCATTCCGCCGAAAATATCCGAGAAGTCGTGGAAAGCTCGTGAGCCGCCGAAACCGCCCTGGAAGGGATTTCCGCCACCGCCACCCATTCCGTCAAGGCCTGCGAAACCATACTGGTCATAGAGCGGTCGTTTCTGGTCATCAGAAAGAACTTCGTAAGCCTCCGTGGCTTCCTTAAACTTTTCCTCAGCCTCCTTATTACCCGGATTTCGGTCAGGGTGATATTTGACGGCCAGCTTTCGGTAAGCCTTTTTGATTTCTTCTTCCGTAGCGTTTTTCTGAATTCCTAAAACTTCGTAATAATCTCTTTTCCCAGCCATGATTTTTATCCAATCAATTTAGATTAAGTCTATAAAATACAAAAACTGCCTTATGAAAGGCAGATAAAATTGAAAATTGAAAAAAAGCTCACAAAAAAGGGGGCGTTGCGGGCGACGTTTGAGCCCGCAGAAGGGGTAGGCGAAAATACCGAAACGGAGCGGAGAAGGCTGAGCTTGCTCAGGATTCTCCGGCGAAGTGAAAGGTATTGTAGCCGAGGGGGAGACTTCCCCCTACCCCAATTTTCAACTTTCAACTTTCAGCTTATTAGTGTACCTCGTACTCTACGTCGTCGGCACTGCCTTTGTCGAACTTGCTTCCGCCATTAGCACCGCTAGCATTGTCAGCGTTTCCGGCGTTTGCTCCTGCGTCAGCTCCTGGCTGCGCACCGGCAGCAGCACCCTGAGCGCCCTGCTGCTTGTAGACTTCCTCGGCAATCTTGTAAGAAGCGTTTTTGAGAGCCTCTGTTTTTGCCTTGATGTCCTCAGTGTTTCCGCCTTCGAGAGCTTTTTTGAGGGCTGCGACTGCGTCTTCGATTGCCTGTTTGTCGGCATCCTTAACTTTGTCGCCGAGCTCTTTCATGCTCTTTTCTGTCTGGTAAACAAGGCTGTCTGCCTCATTCTTGACATCGATTGCTTCACGCTGTTTTTTGTCTGCCTCAGCGTTTGCCTCAGCGTCTTTTACCATTCGGTTGATTTCTTCCTCGCTCAAGCCGCTTGAAGAAGTAATCTGGATGTGCTGCTCTTTTCCTGTTCCCAAGTCTTTTGCGCTAACATGGACGATACCGTTTGCATCGATATCGAATGTGACTTCAATCTGTGGAACACCACGAGGAGCGGCAGGGATTCCAACCAGGTCAAAATTGCCCAAAGTTCGGTTCTGGCTTGCCATCTCGCGCTCACCCTGCAAAACATGGATAGAAACTGCTGTCTGTCCGTCGGCTGCTGTTGAGAATACCTGGCTCTTCTTTGTAGGAATTGTTGTGTTTCGTGCGATGAGCTTTGTCATAACGCCGCCCATTGTCTCGATACCAAGTGAAAGTGGTGTAACATCGAGCAAGAGGATGTCTTTTACATCGCCCTGGAGAACGCCACCCTGAACTGCAGCACCGATTGCAACAGCTTCATCCGGGTTGACTGCACGGCTTCCTTCTTTTCCGAAGATTGATTTTACGATTTCCTGAACTTTTGGCATTCGTGAAGAACCACCGACAAGAAGAACTTCATCGATGTCGCTTGTTGAGATGCCTGCGTCAGCGAGAGCCTTGCGGCATGGTTCCTTTGTGCGCTCGAAGAGGTCATCTGTCATTTTTTCAAATTCTGCACGAGAAAGGCTTCTCTGCAAGTGTTTTGGACCTGTAGCGTCAGCTGTGATGAACGGAAGGTTGATGTCTACGGTTGTCTGGTTTGAAAGAGCGATTTTTGCTTTTTCTGCTTCGTCACGGAGTCGCTGCAAAGCCATTGCATCTCCGCTCAAATCGATACCAGTGTCAGCCTTGAAACCTGCGATGAGCCAGTTTACGATAGCACGGTCCCAGTCATCACCACCAAGGTGAGTGTCGCCGTTTGTTGATTTTACCTCGAATACGCCGTCAGCAAGCTCAAGGATAGAAATATCAAATGTACCGCCACCCAAGTCATAGACAGCGATTGTCTTTTCTTTTGACTGGTCTTTGTTGAAACCGAAAGCGAGGGCAGCTGCTGTAGGCTCGTTGATGATTCGTTTTACATCGAGACCTGCGATTTTACCAGCATCTTTTGTAGCCTGTCGCTGAGAGTCGTTGAAGTAAGCTGGAACTGTGATGACAGCCTCTGTGACTGTAGTTCCCAAGTAGTCCTCTGCAGTTTTCTTCATTTTCTGCAAGATGAAAGCTGAGATTTCCTG
>DGTW01000214.1 GCA_002393835.1 Treponema sp. UBA4326 | reverse complement strand
CCGGAATCTCAATGCTTCTTATTACCCAGTCTTCTTCTGAATACACAATCTCATTCTGTGTAAAGCAGAGCGAGTCACAGGCAGTTGAGGATGTCCTTAATCAGGAATTCGACCTTGAAATCCGTGACGGAGTCATCAACAAAATCAAGGTTCAGGAACACACGGCAATCGTCTCAATCGTAGGCGACGGAATGAAGCAGAACTGCGGTGTTGCCGGAAAATTCCTGGACTCACTTTCGCAGCGGGGAATCAACATCCTGGCAATCGCACAGGGGTCAAGCGAGCGCTCAATTTCAGTCGTAATCTCAGGTGAATTCGGAGATACAGCCGTAAAGGCCGCTCACCTCTTCTTCTTCAACACAGCCCAGCCAATCGAAGTCTTCGCATTCGGTGCGGGAACAATCGGCGGTGCCCTTCTCGACCAGATTCGAGACCAGCACGACAAGCTTCTTGAGCAGAACATCGACATCAAGGTTTGCGCAATCTCAACTCTGGACGGCATGATTCTCGACGGAAACGGAATCGACCTTTCCAATTGGCGAGAGGCCTGCAAAAAAGCCACAAACCCGACCAGCGTTGACGAAATTCTTGAATTCGTTCGTGACACAAAGCCTCTAAACCCGGTTTTCGTTGACTGCACGGCAAGCTATGATTTGCCAAACCGCTACCTAGACATTTTCAAGGCCGGAATGAGCATTGCAACCCCCAACAAGCGGGCAAACTCAATGAGCATGGATTTCTACCACGAGCTGCGCAAAGTCGCCAACGAAAATCACTGCCGCTTCCTTTACGAGACAAATGTTGGTGCGGGCCTGCCAATCATCGATACCTTGCAGAACCTCTTCAACTCAGGAGACAAGCTCACGGGCTTCAACGGAATCATGTCAGGTTCCCTCTCATACATCTTCGGAAAACTGGATGAGGGCAAAAAGTTCAGCGAGGCCGTTCTTGAGGCAAAAGAGCTTCGCTACACAGAGCCGGATCCGCGAGACGACCTCAAGGGAACCGATGTGGCGCGAAAGGCATTGATTATCGCCCGTGAAAGCGGCATGTCAATCGAGCTTGACGACATCAAAATGAACTCAATCTTCCCGGAAGGCTTCTCAATCGAGGGAACGACCGAAGAATTCTTGAAGAGACTGCCAGAAGTCGACGCCTACTTCGAGGAAAAGATGGCAAAACTCAAAAAAGAGAACAAGGTCCTGCGAATGGGAGCTTCTATCAAAGACGGAAAAGTTTCTGTCGGTATGCTTGAAGTCGGTCCTGATGACCCGCTCTACGGAGTCCGTGGCGGTGAGAACGCCTTCGTATTCGAGACAGCCCGCTACACGCCGATTCCTCTCACAGTCCGCGGATACGGAGCAGGTGCCGGGGTTACGGCGGCTGGTGTCTTCGGGGATATTATGAGGACGGTAAGCTTTAACCCGACTAAGTAAGATGAAAGTGGAAAACTGAAAACGGAAAGTTTAAGATTCTAAAAATGGAAATCGCCTTCGTGAGCATATAAATCTCACTGGGGCGATTTTTTTTACTTTTCCCTTGACAGAAAAGAATACATAGAGTAATATCATATTGTACACAATATAAACGCATTAAATAATTTTATTGCTGGAAAATTCTGGAGGTTTTATTATGATTTATGATTATGAAGTAACAAAGGCAAACGGCGAGAAACTTAGTCTTTCTGAATACAAGGGAAAGGTTATGCTTATCGTAAACACTGCGACAGGCTGCGGTTTTACTCCTCAGTACGAGCCAATCGAAAAGCTCTACAAGGACTATCACGAAAAGGGGCTTGAAATCCTTGATATTCCCTGCAACCAGTTTGGCGGTCAGGCTCCTGGCAGCGATGAGGAAATTCACGAGTTCTGTACCCTTCACTACAACACGACCTTCCCTCAGATGAAAAAATCTGATGTAAACGGCGAGAATGAGCTTCCTCTTTACACCTATCTCAAAGAGCAGAAGGGCTTTGCCGGTTTTGACGAGCACAAACTGAAGGGCCTTCTTGAGGACATGTTCAGCAAGGCAGATCCTGACTGGGCCAAAAAGAGCGACATCAAATGGAATTTCACGAAATTTGTGATTGACCGCCAGGGAAATGTCGTAGCCCGCTTCGAGCCGACTGCTGACATGGCGAAAGTCGAAGAATGCATCAAATCATTGCTCTAGTAATCAAAAACAAGGGCCAGGCCTCTGCCAAACTTACTTTGTGCAAGCCTAGCCTAACAATTTTCTTTCTGTTATACTCATCTGCATGATTATCGTACTTAAAAATGGCGTTAGCGACAGCGAGAAAAGCAATATCAAGTCTGTCCTTAAAGGACATTCTTTCAAAATAAACGAAGTCAAGGGCGAAGAAAGCACAGTCCTTGCGGCAGTTGGAAAACTTGCCATGGATGTCCGTGAAGTCGAGGTTTTGCCCGGAGTTGAAAAGGTAATTCCGATTTCAAAACCCTACAAAATGGCTTCACGGGAATTCAAGCCCGAAAATACCATCGTAGAGATTCCCAATAACCGGGGTCAGATTATCCGTGTCGGTGGAAGCCGCCTGGTTTCCATTGCAGGTCCTTGTGCAGTCGAGAGCCGTCAGCAGATGCTTGATGCGGCTAAGGCTGTGGCGGCCAGCGGAGCTACAATGCTTCGCGGAGGAGCTTACAAACCCCGTACATCTCCTTATTCTTTCCAGGGCTTGGGCGAAGAAGGTCTCAAATACCTCAAAGAGGCCGGTGAAAAGTACGGTCTTCCTGTTGTCACGGAGATTGTTGCCAGCGAGTACATTCCTGTGATGAAAGACTATGTTGATGTCTATCAGGTCGGGGCGCGCAACATGCAGAATTTCGAGCTTTTGAAACGGCTCGGTGCCCTGGGAAAACCTGTCATCTTAAAGCGGGGGCTTTCTGCCACAATCGAAGAATGGCTTATGAGCGCCGAATACCTTCTTTCTTCTGGAACTGACCGTGTTATTTTGTGTGAGCGTGGTATCCGCACCTACGAAAAAGCAACCCGCAACACTCTCGATTTGAGCGCAATTCCTGTTCTCCGCAGCATGACCCATCTTCCGATTATCGTTGACCCAAGTCATGCTCTTGGCGTTAGAGACAAAATCCCGCCAATGGCTCTTGCTTCCATCGCGGCAGGGGCTGACGGTATTATCGTTGAAGTTCACTGTCACCCTGAGCAGGCTCTTTCTGATGCGGCTCAGGCTCTCTACCCTGCCCAGTTCGACAAAATCATGCGTGACATTGAGTCTCTTGCTCCGGTCATGGGAAAAGAAGTCGCTCATATCCGCTCAGTCGACTCTCAGAAAAAGGCAAATGCCGAAAAAATCACCCACAAAAAGCCAATCTGCGTTTTCTCCGGCATGAAGGGAGCTTACGCTGAGCAGGCAATCGAAAATTTCTTTGAGGATTCTGTTGAAGCCCAGACGGTCGATTCATTCGACGAGATTTTCCAGGCTGTCGTTGACGGAAAGGCTGACTACGGCATGGTTCCAATCGAAAACTCAACCGCAGGCTCGGTCTACAACAACTACGACAACCTCACCCGCTACGAGGACATTTCCATCGTGGGCGCCCTCACCTTGAGGATTCAGCACTCGCTTTTGGGCGTTAAGGGAGCTTCACTCGACACAATCAAAAATGTCTACTCTCATCCCCAGGGCTTAAGCCAGTGCTCTAATTTCCTGAAAAGTCAGAAATGGAATGCCGTTGACACAGTTTCGACAGCGACAGCGGCAAGCCTTGTTTCAGAAAAAGGCTCAGTCGAAAACGCCGCAATCTGCAACGCACGGAACGCGGCGATTTACGGTCTTGAAGTGCTCAAAGAGGGAATCCAGAACGAGCAGAACAATTACACCCGCTTTGTTGTGATTGCCGCAAATCATGTCGAGGAGCCTGCCGGCCAGTGGAGCGAGCAGAAGCCCAACATGGCAAGTTTTGTCTTCACCACAAAGAACGAGGCCGGTGCTCTTTACGATGCCCTTGGCGTTTTCAAGCAAGCAAACCTCAGCATGAACCGCCTCGAATCACGCCCAATCGCAGGAAAACCATGGAAATACTGGTTCTACTGCGATGTCGTGATTGGCTCAGATATCGAAAATCCGGCTGAATATATCACCGATTTCAGTGACAAGCTCAAAAAAATGGCTGAGGATGTAAGGATTCTCGGTATTTACGCCGAATAAAGTTTCCAGCTGTTTTATTCTGAAAATTTTTTCAGATTTTTTACTTTTATTTTCAGACAAAAAAGCCCTTCTGCGTGTTATAATTTTTTTATGCACGGCAAGCAAGGGCTTTTTCTTTTTTTGATTCTCACATTTGTTTTTCAGCCTCTTTTTTCTCAGACGGCAGACAAGGCTCAAAATGTATCCAGAATGATGGAACGCCGTCCCAGCCCAAGAAAAAATATGAAAATGGGCCGTCACGAGGGAAATTTTTCTGTAATCGGAATAAAAATCGAAGAAAGTGAAGAACTCATCGTTTTTTCACTATATTTTAACGAGCCTATTGACACAAACTCCATTCTCGGCAAGAACATTCTGGTAAACGACAGGCCACTTCCTCAGGAAACGGAATTTCTTTTCAACAAGGTAAGGAGGATGCTTCAATTCTCCATGGAAAAATCCGCCTTAAATGCAGGGGAAAAGACCGCACTGGACTTAAAAATAATTTATGCAAAATCTTTTTTTGGGAAAATACTGAAAGCAAGCGAAATCAAAAATCTAGAGACAAACTCATTTTTCAAATATTCACGGGGGACTGGAACATGGCAAAAATCCTGATTGTTGAAGATGACAAGGAACTGGCAAAAATTACCGAACTGGAACTTTTGCACGAAGGATTCACCGTCATAAAAGCCGAGGACGGACGGGAAGGGCTTGAAAAAATAAAAAATGAAAATCCTGACATGGTACTGCTGGATGTAATGCTGCCCCGCCTTTCTGGTCTTGAAGTTCTGAGAAAAATCCGCGGGGAGATGGATTCTGAGCTTCCGATAATTCTCGTTACGGCAAGGGGAGAAACCATAGACAAGGTTGACGGCCTTAACAGCGGTGCCGATGACTACATTGCAAAACCCTTCAAAATTGAGGAACTGCTGGCCAGGATGAATGCGGTCTTGCGGCGGGTAAAAAAGGGAAATTCAAAATCAATTTTAAAAAACGGCAGCATCGAAATGAAGGCTGATGAAATGAAAGTCACTTTTGGCGAAAAGGCCTGCGAGCTTTCGAAAAATGAATTTCTTCTTTTAAAATATTTCCTTGAAAATGTTGGCAAAATCCTTTCCCGGGACGAAATTATAAAAACGGTCTGGGGAGAAGATTATTATATTGAAGAAAACAGCGTTGACGTGTATGTGCGTCATTTGCGCTCCAAATTCGGTGATGAAATAATCAAAACTGTAAGGGGCATGGGCTACATAATGAAGGAGCTTTCAGAATGAGAAGCCTCGGGGCATTGAAGCCGACTTTACTTTCCAAGCTAAAATGTGTTCATGGAGACGGAGGAGGCAGCAAAGAAAAGAGCGGCACAGAGAAAAAACATTCACCCTCAATCTCTTTTTCTCTGGCACTTCGATTCATGCTGATTCTCTCTTTTGCCATGCTTTCCCTTTCAACGATTTTTGTTCTCGCCCTGGATTTTTCCGTTACAAAGAGGCAGGACGCTGAGATTGAAAAGTCACTTTCCCAGATTTCACAGTCATTGCTTTCTTCACCAATGGACGAGCTTGCTTTTTTGCCCCTGCCCTACTACATGACTTTTGCGGTTTGGGAAGAAGGAAGCGCTCTTCCCCTGGCAACAAATGACAGTCTGCTCCCCTTATTGGACTCAGGTGGGAAAAACCAGACATATTTTGAAAAAGATTTTTTTACTGACAGCGACCTTCTGATTCGTTACAAAAGCGAAAGAGTAACCCTGGGAGAAAAAGAACTTTTAATTGAGTGCGCAATAGACATTGAAAATGACTCTGCCTCAAAAATGATTTCAGCCCTCCCCCAGCTGATTTTTCTCTCGCTTCCTCCGATACTAGTGCTTTCTTTTGCCTTATCCATGCTGATTTCACGAAAAACCATCTCTGCCTTCAAGAAATTGCAGGAAAAGTATGACCGGGAAAAAGCCTTTACGGCAAATGTCAGCCACGAGCTGAAAACGCCAATCTCGATAATTGACGGACACGCAAACCTGCTTAAACGATGGGGAAAGGATGACCCTAAGCAGCTTTCCCAGTCAATCGATGCAATACTGAAAGAAACTGAAAATATGAGCCGGGTCGTCACAACTTTGCTTGACATGAGCAGGCTTGAAAACGGAAGGGTAAAAATTGAAAAATCAAGATTTTATGTAACAAACCTTTTTGTCAGGCTCAAAGAAGAATTTTCTGCCCTTTACCCGGAAATGCATTTTGAAATAATTGACGAGGACTTTATCGAGTTAGAGACTGATGAGGCGAAAGTCCATCAGATTTTTACGGCAATTTTGTCAAACAGTGTAAAATTCGCCGGTAAAAAATGTAAAATTAAGCTTTCCGCTAATAAAAACGGCGGAAAAACAGAGCTTTCTGCCGAGGATAATGGCCCTGGCTTTACGCCAGAAATTCTCCCCCACATTTTTGAGCGCTTTTACAAGGGCGACTCATCCCACGACAGGAACATAAGCGGCTCAGGACTGGGGCTTTCCATTGCAAGCGTTTTGGCCAATGCCCTGGGAGCCTCTATAAAAGCAAAAAACGCCCCGACTGGCGGAGCGTTAATTTGCCTTACCTTTGACTAATTCATTAGCTTGGCGTATTTCTGAGCCAATCTCTTTGATTTGACAGCAGCCAATCCGCAATAATTCGCCGGATTCTCGAAGAAGGTGGCCGGGTTTTCGATTCCCAGTTTTTCCAGCTGGGCTGTGATTTTTGCGAAGGCCTCTTCGTGAGTTTTGAGAACTTCAAAGAAAGTCTTTCCGCTCTTTTCGGCTTCGAGTGTGATTTTTCGGATGACCTCATGGCCGTCGTTGACTCCAGCCTCACCGAGAAGAATGTATGCTGGCTCTGCAAGAACGCCGCCCTTGACCTTTCCGCCGGCTCCCTGAAGGTTTCGTGCCATGCCTTCTTTGTCGGCCTGAAGACCTTTGACAACAGAATTCATGCGGGCGACCGCCATTGTGAAGCCTGAAACATAGTCTGCGATAAAGCGCTGGCTTGCTGAGTTTGTGAGGTCACGCTGGTGCTCTGAAATCTGATCCATGTAGAAAGTGATTACGCGAGGGCACATTGCCTTCCAGAGAGATTTTACATGCTCGCTGTTCCATGGGTTTCGCTTTTGAGGCATTGTCGAAGAGCCGACCTGTGTTGAAGCGAAATATTCGAAAACCTCACCGATTTCACTTCGCTGCAAGTTTCGGAGGTCGTCTGCAAGGTTTGCGATGATTCCGAATGCTACGTTCATCTCCAA
>DGTW01000058.1 GCA_002393835.1 Treponema sp. UBA4326 | reverse complement strand
AGCACGACCTTCTTGTCCTTTGCCTTCAGAACCCGAAGAAGCTCCCTGATTCCCGCATAAAGATGAGTCTTTGTAACTGGATTTTTATGATAAAGCTCAAGATAGTATTTATAGACCTGCTCGAACTGGCTTTTGTTGTAGTCAGAGTCAAGGTTGAAGCGGTTTTTTGTGGAGCGCGCAAGGGCTCGAAGCACAAGATTCCGTGCCCCGTCACCGGTAAAAGAAATCAGCTCATTCGTCGAAACTTCCCAGTAACCAAAACGCTTGAGAGCAGCATTAACGCAGTCGGCGATGTCCTCGCCAGAATTGATGATAGTGCCGTCACAGTCGAATACATAAACTTCAATAGCCATAGTCAGATTATTCTAGAGTTTTTTTATAATTAGTGCTATAATAATTTTTAAAATTAAATTAAAGAAATTTTTGCCGAAAATTTCAAGAATAGGAAATGTGTAAATGACTGACTTCACAAGGATTATCAGCATCTCATCACTTGTTTTTCTTTCTTTTTTCTGCTTTCAGATGGGTATTTTTTTGTGTTCTGGCCATAAGATTAATAATAACAGAAGGCGTACCCTCATCCTCCTGGAATTTTTCACGGGTTTCCTGCTTCTTTTTGATGCCCTGGCCTATATTTTCCGGGGCAACACCAGCGAATTGGGCTGGCACATGGTTCGTCTCAGCAATTTTTTGGTTTTTGTATGCAATTTCTCTGCATCATTTTTATTCTGCTTTTATGCCTGTGAGTACATAAAGCAAAGCAGGCTTAATTTCTCTCTTGTTTTAAGTCCCAAATCTTCCCTACAAGGCGGAATTCCCCTCCAGCTTTTCATAGTCCTTTTTTTATGCCTTACTGGAATTATTCTTACAGTAATCAGTCAGTTCACGAATTTTTTCTACTACTTTGACGAGAACAATGTTTATCACAGAAGCACTTTTTATCCGTTGAGCGTTGGCCTTGGGCTTATCCCTGCCCTTATCACCTTTACAATGCTTCTTCAGAATAGGAAAAAACTTGCCAGAAATGTCTTTATCTCACTTGTGATTTATTATCTTTTTCCTTTACTGGGAGTCATCCTCATTCTTTTTGTCTACGGTTTTTCTTGGATAAACATTTCCTTAGGCCTTGGAGCCTTGCATCTCTTCTTCACTTCCATAAAGCTGATGGAGCTTGAATTCTACTCTGGAGAGCGGGAAAAGGCTGTTTTGTCTCCAATCTACAAGACTGAGCTTGTTCTTCCCGAAAGCCGTAAAAGGGTTGCCCGAAATCATTTCTGGCAGACTCTTTCCGTCATCCTTGCCGGAGTCATTTTGCTTCTTTTAATCATTTCCTTTACTGGCCTCACTCTTCCAGAAAAAACTCTGACAATCAACAAGCCTTATTCAGAAAATGATTCTTCAAAATCAGTCTGCGTAACTTTTGCCAGAAATGCGGAAAAACACTGGGTTGACGGCAATGACCTTGACAGGACAGGTGCCCAGTATGACGGCGTTATTTTCAACAATATGTCAAGCACGGTTATCACTGACTGGAAATTCTCGATTGCCGTGCCTCAAGGCTGTTCTGTAGATCCAGGCCCCTGGAACGGAACTTTTACCCTTGCGGACGGAAAACTCAATGTAAACAAACCTCAAGAAGGCGACAAGGAGAACATACATGGAGAGGATTTTTATACTATCACTCCCCTAAAGACCTTGGGATTCGGCTGCATTATGTATACTCCGCATGATTACCAGCCTCTTTCACATCAGATTGTATTTTCATATACGAGCATTTTTAAGCCCTTTACGAATATCTTTTTTGACATATTCCTTGCCCTGCTTTTCATTCTTTTCGTAATTTCAACGACAATCATGCTTCTGGAGGGAAAACTTATACGGGTAGAAGAAGAAAACAGAAAGCTTGAAAAAACGGTAAAGGAACGCACTAAAGAACTTGAAGAAGAAAAGAACCGCTCAGAAAGCCTTCTGCTGAATATACTTCCAAAAGAAATAGCAAAGGAACTTACTGACAACCCCGACAGAACTATAGCTAAGGAATACCCGAATGTCACTGTTCTTTTTACTGATATAGTCGGCTTTACGAAGATAAGCGGTGAAATGAGTGCTGAAGAAGTCGTTACCATGCTGAATAAAATGTTCTCGATGTTCGACGAGCGGGCACAGCGGGAAGGAATCGAAAAAATCAAGACAATTGGCGATGCTTACATGGCGGCTACTGGTCTCACCCAGAATGGCGAGAACGACGGGGCAAAGAAAATGCTTCGTTTTGCCAAAGGGCTGCTGGAGGATGTTCACTCATTCAACCAAAATTCTTCAATCAAGCTTTTAATCAGGCTGGGAATAAATTCAGGCCCACTGGTTGCGGGTGTCATTGGAAAAACAAAGTTCATTTACGACATTTGGGGTGACACTGTGAATGTTGCCAGCCGCATGGAAAGCACCGGCCAGCCAATGAAGATTCATGTGACGGAAAGCACTAAAGTTCAGACAGAAAGCCTTTATCCCTACAACGAAAATACTGAAATTGACGTAAAGGGAAAGGGACTGATGAAGACTTATTTCCTGTAATAAACTATTCATAATTGTGCTGAAAAAATATTTTTAAGATTTTTGTTTAGCGCAGGATTTTTTTTGCCTGTCCGGGCAAGCCGCCCCTTCTTTCCCCTCTTATTTATTTATCCTGTAGCCGATTCCCCGCACGGTTTCGATAATCTTCTGGTTATTAAGCTTCTGCCTCAAAAGCCTGATGTGAACGTCCAGAGTGCGGCTTTCAATTTCCTTGTCATAGTTCCATACGGTTCCAAGAATCTGTTCTCTTGTGACAATCTCGCCTTTGTTTTCCATGAGGAGAAGAAGCAGGTCATATTCTTTTACGGCAAGCTGAATCTCGTTGCCCGAAACAAAGACCTTCCTGCTCTTTGTATTGATGATTACATTCTGTACGCTAATAAGATTTTTTTCTGAGCCGTCGGCCAAAATCGAGTCATTCAGATTGGGCTGGATTGCCTGAATCACGCCAAAAACGCAGTCTCCGGCTTTCTCAATCTTGCGGACAATATCCATATAGTTCAGCTCGGCTTTTACATTGCTTCCGTTCTCAATCCTTTTGCGGCTGGCCTTTTTAAGCTCGGCTTTTGACTTGTCAATCTGATCCTCGACCTCAGAAAGAAGAACCTTGTCAATTTCTGACAGGCCAAGGGCAATATAAGTGCAGGTCTGGTCATAGAAAACATGGACACGCTCAAAATAGGAGATTAATTCCCTGCTCTGACTCTCAAAGGCCGAGGATTCCGTATCTTTCTTGAATTTGCAGATCGTGTGCATCATTGAGCAGCACTCGTCGCTCAAATCCTCAAGATTCTGGACGATTGAAATCATGTGGGCAAAATTGTTGCGGTCATTGTGATTGGCTGTGGGAAGGCGGGAACATTTCTGAAGGAAATAAGTGATTTCGTGGTTCATCTCATCCACATATTCTTCTTTTGCATTGACCTCTTCGCTCAAAGCTTCAAGTCTGTCTGATTTCTGGCTCAGGCTTTCCCCCAGACAGTCCATCATCTCCATTACACGGGCGGACATCTTTGTGACTTCTTTTTGAATCTGGAAACTGTACAAATCTGCGCTGATATGGTTTGAAGGAAGGATGACAGGCATCTTGTAGTGGGCATCTTTTTCTTTCTGGCTTTCCGGGATAAACTTTTCGGCAAGGAAAGAAATCTGCTTTACGAAAGGAAGGAACAAAAGGGTCGCTGAGATATTGAAAACCGTATGCAGCATGGCTATGTGGGTCGTTATGTTCTGTGACGGTGTACCTGGAACGATAATGTCAATCAACTCAAGGAAAGGATGAAGAAGAATCAGCGCCAGGAGAGTTCCCGTGACATTGAAGCCGACATGAACAGCCGCCGTCCTTTTTGCGTTCACGCTTGCCCCAAAAGAGGACATTACGGCATCAACCGTTGAGCCGATGTTGCTTCCAAGAACCATGGCCGCCCCCAAATTCCAGGAAAGGGAGCCGTTGGCAGACATGGTAAGGACAATGGCTGTGGTGGCAGATGAAGAATGAATCAGCGCGGTAAAGAAAACTCCTATCAGGACTCCGAGCAAAAGCCAGTACCAGCCAAGCTTGTTAAAATCCTGCAGAAAAGCGACAGACTCAGGCTTTAAGTTCATTGAAGCTTTTAAAAGCCCTAGTGCCATAAAAAGAAGGGCGAAGCCCATGAAACAGTCGGCGAAGTTGTGAATCTTGAGCTTCTTGAAATATTTGAGGATGAAGCCGAAGCCGAACAAAGGAATCGCCGCCGCCTCTATGCTGAAAGAAAAGCCGAAGAGAGAGACAATCCAGGCCGTGACTGTCGTTCCGATATTGGCACCAAAAATGATTCCGATGGCCTGGCTCAGGTTTATGATTTCCGCATTTACGAAACTCACGACCATGACAGTCGTAGCTCCAGAAGACTGAATGATTGCGGTAACGGCCATACCTGTCAGCACCGCCGTGAACCTGTTCCCGGAGATTTTTCCCAGCAAAGAGTGTAGGCTGTTTCCGGCTCCCTTCTGAATACCGTTGGAAAGCATCTCCATACCAAAAAGAAGAAGGCAGAGAGAGCCGACAAATCCTGAAATTTGACTGATTGCTGTTATCATGGATTGTACTATAACCGCAGTCAAAAAAAATTGATAGTCATTTAATGTTAATTGTTTGTAAATTTTGAATTTATGTCAGGAGCGGCTTAAATATGTTCAAAAATCTTCACTTGCGCTATAATAATTTTATGGCAAACGGAATCGAAGACCTGCATGAAAAAAACAAAGACTCAAAGCCCCTTTCTCCCCGCTACGATGAATGGCGGGTCTTGCAGGGCCGTGAGGATGCCCAGATGCTAGTGGAAAAATCCACAAGCTGGAAGAGCAAAAAAGACTGGAGCGAAAAATACGACAGGGCTTGGGATGACTAAAAGTTGCAAGAGCGAAAGCCGCACATACTCCGTCTCACTCATACTCGACCCTTCATCCGCAGAAAAAATTCTTTCAGCGCAAAAAGAACTTGCCTGCATTACACAAAACGACAATCTTGCCAAAAATCCGCC
>DGTW01000055.1 GCA_002393835.1 Treponema sp. UBA4326 | reverse complement strand
CATCGATTCCCCGGGCAGCCACATCGGTGGCCACGAGGCAGGTTACCTTGCCTTCCTTAAAGGAATCCATGATTTTTAGCCGTTTGGCCTGAGGCAGGTCCCCGATTATGTATTCGTTTTTGATGCCGTTTATTGAAAGACGCTTTGAGACGATTTCGCACATCTTTTTTGTGTCGCAGAAGATAATAACGCTCTCAGGATTTTCTTTCTGGAAAATGCCCAATAAAAGCCGCATTTTGTCGTCGCTTGAGACATGGATGAGCTCCTGGTCAATTTCGTCCACGGTGATGTTCTGGGCCTCAATCGTGATTTCCTTTGCGTCCCGGGTATATTCCCAGGCGAGATTCTTGACATAAGAATTGAGGGTTGCCGAAAAGAGCATGGTCTGACGGTTTTCGCTGGAAGGCAGAAAGTGAATAAGCTTCCGCAAGTCCGGGTAAAAGCCCATGTCGAACATGCGGTCAGCCTCGTCCACTGTGAGATAGCCCACATGAGAAAGATCCATCTGCTTTGACTCGCTCAAATCGATGACGCGGCCGGGAGTTCCGATGATGATGTCCACGCCTTTTTTAAGGTCAGCCACCTGTTTTTCGTAGCCTACTCCGCCGTAAAAAGACGCGAAGCGAAGGCCGGTGTATTTTCCGACTTTTTTAGCCTCTTCCTCAACCTGAACCGCAAGCTCACGGGTTGGAACCAGAATGAGGGCGTTCTTTTTTGCCTTCCCCTCTGTTGCTGAGCCTTCCGCCCCCCCGCCTTTCCGGGCAAGGATTTCCTGCATGATTGAGACCAAAAACGCAGCCGTTTTACCAGTACCAGTCTGTGACTGAACATACAAATCAGTGCCTTCAAGAGAGGCCGAAAGAACCTGTTCCTGAACAGGAGTGCATGTGATGTAGCCGCACTCAGCGAGTCCTTTCTGAAGAAGTTCGTGTAAGTTGATTTCTGAATAATTCATGAGTTTTCCAAAGAATTGATATATTTTCTCATTGATTGCACGGCCCGAATATTTTACCTGCGTAATCTGTGAGATGGATTCAAATTTATTCTGCAATTATAGTAAATTTATGGGAAAGTGTACACACTTAATCAGTCACATTAAATGTGATTGCCTCATCTGCCGAGACTGGTTTGCTGAAGTAATAGCCTTGTATTGTGTCAGCATTAAATTCCTTGAGCCGTTCGTACTGCCACTTTTCCTCGACACCTTCCACAAGCATTTCCTTGTGCAGGTCGTGGATAAGGGTAATCATATTGCGGATAAAGGAATCTTTTCCGTCGACAAGATAAGCATCCACAAGAGACTTATCCAGCTTGATGACATCTACCGGGATATATGTAAGGTAAGCCAGGGATGAATAACCCGTGCCAAAGTCATCCATAAGCATGCGGATGTTCAGGTCTTTCAGCCTGCGGAATAAGTCTTCTGCCTGAGAGGATTTTCCCAAAAATACGCCTTCAGTGATTTCAATTTCCACAAGATTTGACGGAATCTGATATTTCAGGAGCAGCTGCTCAAGAAAATCAATATAGCCTGTATCGCTCATCTGGTTGCTGGAGAAGTTTATGGAAACTGGATGAAGCTCATAGCCCGCATCACGCCATGCGGCCAGCTGTTTTATGGTAAGTTCCGTGGTAATACGCCCTATGCGCCAGATCCAGCCGTTCTTTTCTGCCACCGGGATGAAGTTTCCGGGATACATTCCAGGCTTTTTCATCCTGACCAAAGCCTCGTAGCCTACGAGTTTTTTTGTATGCACATCGACTTTTGGCTGGTAAACCATAAAGAAACCGTCGTTTTCAAAGGCATCAAGAAGGTTTTCCTTAATAAGATTTTCCTGACGGGCAATTTCCTTAAGTTCCTCTGAGTATACGAGTATGGAATTATGACTGTGTGTTTTTGCGGAGAACATTGCCGTCTCAGCATTTATGATATGCTGCTCAGGCGTCGTTGTGCCGTCAGAATTTGATATGCCGATGCTAACCGAAATACGCAGCTTTTCGCCTCCGGTAATCGGGACAGGCTCTGAGAAGACCTGTTTGATTTCTCTGGTAAGCGGGTGTGACTCCGTAAGGTGTGTGTGTGGCACGAAAAAGAGAAATTCTCCGCCGGAGTAGCGACCCAAAAGCAGCCTTTTATTCTCCGCAAGCACTTTCATTTTTGCTGCAAGATACTTCAGTATTGCATCGGTCTGACCGTAACCGTATGTTTCATTTATGCTCTTGAAACCGTCGATGTCAACCAGAACCACAGAATATTTATAATTTTTTTCATTTGCAGTGTAATTTTTCTTAAGGTGCTGGGAGATTTTCTCGCAGATTGTGCGGCGGTTCAGTATTCCTGTAAGCATATCATGCTCAGCCTGATATTTCAGTTTGTCTTCTTCCTCAGTGATTACATCCTTAAGGTAGTGGACGCAGTTTTCCTTGTAATTGAAACCGTTGAAAATCGCCGTAGCCATGTCCTTGCATGTGCCGTAGCCGCAGGAAGCGCAGTTTATGCTCCTTGATTCCGGAGTATATTTTTTCATGGAGACAAATATGTCCTCAAGCTCTTCTTTTGACGGAAGTTTTATCTTGCATGATTCTGACCGGTCTGTATATGTGCGCAGGTAGTCATTTAAATCAAGTTTTTCAAATTGCTTATTCAGGGCAGCCATTCTTTCTTCAGGACTGGCGTTCCTTGCCCAGGCGCTATCATGGTCGTTCTTTTTAACAGATTCCCGTATGGCGACCATATTAGACAATGCCATATCTGTATCTGCGATTGCCGGATCTGTTGCCGTACCGCAGAGACAGCCGTTGGAGCAATTAAGCACATCTATGA
The DNA here is from genome assembly GCA_002393835.1 of Treponema sp. UBA4326. GTDB lineage: Bacteria > Spirochaetota > Spirochaetia > Treponematales > Treponemataceae > Treponema_D. The sequence goes on along the minus strand of DGTW01000055.1, from coordinate 1,606 downwards.
AGTAAAAAGGATTATCCTGATTTTGAATTTTAGCGGCGTTTTTCTCGAGGAATTTATAGAGCCTCTTTTCACCCTCCATGTGCCTTATGAAAACGCTCTCACCTACCAGCCAGCGGACATTTTCGGCAAGTCCGCCGGGCATAGGATAGACAGAACCTAGCCCGTATTCAATTTCATCGGAACACGGCTCTCCGTCTATTTTATGCTCTGAGACATAGCGCATAAGATGCTCGAAAGTGACATTGTATTGCACCAGCCCCTTGTTTACGGGATCGTTTATTTCAATTTTTTTTGCAATACATGGGCTTATGAATGCAAATCGGTCAGTAATGCCCATTTCCTTGCGGGCGTAAATTGCCGCGCACATGAGGGGGCTTTGAACCGGAAAGAGTTTTCCGATTAAATCCGGAAGATAATGTTCTATGTAATTGACGACAGAGGGACAGGGCTGGGAGATTCCGCCCTTAAATCCATATTTTTTTATGTAGTTGATGTAGCCCCAGGTAGTTATGTCGGCACCAAAGGAAACATTTATAAAACGCCTTACGCCTAGAGCCTTCAGGCCTCCCAGAACCCGCTCATATTGTTCAGGGTAATTCGCCTTGAATGCCGGGGCAATAAGAACGGAAATAGGCATTCCCCTGGCAAGGTCTGTGAAAAAGGCTTCCGTGTCATCAATGTAAGAGCGGGCTTTGTGTTCGCACACATCAAAGCAGGCTCCGCAGGCAATGCAACGATCCGCATTTACATTTATTCTGGATTTTCCGTTTTCGTCCGGTTCTGTTGAGACACAGGCTCCTATGCATGAGCATGCAGAAATATATTTGTTGCATCCGACACAGTTATCTTTTGTATAAACGAGCTGCACACTTCCACCTCTTCCCTTATAGCCTACATGACTTTGGCCGATTTTGCAACAAATATTTTAAGATGGAAAAATATATCAATATGTGCTACTCTGTCTTCATGAATCGTAACTCATCTGAACAGAATGCCTATCAGGCGAAAATTTTCTCTAATCGCCTTGCAAAAAAATACAAAAATTTACGGAAATGGGCACGCCGTGAGAGGGTCACCTGTTACCGTCTTTATGACCGGGACATTCCCGAAGTTCCCCTCGCCCTTGATATTTATGAATTTCTGCCGGAAGGCATGGACTCAAAAACAGATGCGGCTATCTTTTTAAAAAACGAAGAGGCTCGGATTTCCGCCAATGACCTTTCCGCCGCCAGAGAAAAAAACGAACGGATGTTCGCCCATCTTTACCTGTATGAGAGACCGTATGAAAAATCAGACAGTGATGAGCAGGTCTGGCTTGACGAAATGAAAAAAGCCGTCGCTTTGACTCTCTCTATCCCTGAAAGCCATGTGATTCAAAAGCTTCGTAAGCATCAGAAAGGCGAAAACCAGTATGAGAAAATTGAATCCGAACGAACGGTAGCTGGTTTTGTGCAGGAATGCGGGCAGCTTTTCAAGGTCAATCTGAGCGATTACCTGGATACGGGGCTTTTCTTTGACCACCGCCCCCTTCGCTCCGTCGTGAGGGCGACATCTTCAGGAAAATCCGTTCTGAACCTTTTCTGTTATACTGGAAGTTTCTCTGTCT
>DGTW01000091.1 GCA_002393835.1 Treponema sp. UBA4326 | reverse complement strand
TAAAATTTACAAATGATAACTGAAGCACTTTTTTACCCACCTTTAATCATTATAACACAAAAAATAAAAATTGTCTCTATCTTACTTCTGTATCGACAAAAGAAGTCTGTTTTTTTACAGTTTTCGTCATAAAGGCACAAATATTATCTCGTTTTCAAGTTTTATTCCTTTTTTATCAAGTACAATTTTTTTTACTTCATCGGAAAGTTTTTTGATGTCGCTGGCGGTGGCTTTTTGCTCAGGGTTGATGATGAAATTTCCGTGCCAGGGAGCAATTTGAGCGCCACCCACAGAAAGTCCCTTGAGCCCGCACTCATCGATTACCTTTCCCGCGATAATTCCGTGTGTTGCGTCGTTTTTGAAGGCAGAGCCTGCGCTAGGGGCGCGAAAATGTCCTTTTTCTTTTCGGTCATTCATGCATTTTTCTGATTTTTCGGAATCAAAGCCGGTCGTCACGAAGAATTTTGCCGAGAGAATTATTTTAGCAGTTAGCAATGGAAGGGGGAGAAGCCTCTCCCCCCGCTCACACTTCGTTGCTCTCTCCCCTCTCTGCGGGGAGAGCCCCGCAACGCCCCCCTCCGAACTATCTGTGCAATCTGTGCAATCTGCGTAATCTGTGGTTAATAAATTCTGAAAGGGCGATTTTTTATAGCCCCAGTCAGAATCAACTTTCTTGTACTCATGGATTTTGCCGTCAGTCAAATCAAAGTAGCGGACAGAAATCAGATTGTCACAGGCAGAAAGACCGAAGCAGGTTGCGTTCATAAAAAGCGCGCCGCCCACAGTTCCGCTGAGACCAGTAAAAGCCTCAAAGCCGCCGAGATTTTCTTTTTTGCAGAAAGAAATAACGCTTCCCCAGCTGACCCCGGAATCAATTTGCAAGATTTTAAATTCCTCACAGATAGGGAGCGTCAAAAAATCGCAACGCGATTTTAGCGAGTCTCCCGAAGAGCTATGCTCGTAGGGCTTTGGAGGGCACAGAGAATCCCTTGAGGTATGAAACTTCTCTCCGTTAGAACTGCCTTTAATCTGTGCAAATCCGTGCAAATCTGTGGATTCCAATTCATCTGCAAGGACTTTAACACTATTAATTTTTCGGGTCGAAAGAACCGCATCAAGACCATCATCGCTGATTATCACATTAGAGCCGCCACCCAAAACAAAGAAACTTTTTATCCGCGTGCATCTGCGTTCATCAGCGTCTAATTTTTTCAATTCTTTTATCGCAAAAACAAGGCTCTCTTCATTCTCCGGCTCAAGAAAAATTTTCGCCTCGCCGCCTACATGCATGGTGGTGTGTGAGGAAAGATTTTCGTTGAGTTTTACGCCGCCGTTAAAATATTCGCTGTCATTGAAAAATTGTGCAATTTGGTCTATAGTTTTCATCAGGAATATTATAGAAAGAAAACAGAGGTTTATCCACAGAGTTTTAAATTTCTCACAGAGTTTAAGAGAACACAGAGATATTTCAGATACAAGAAATACAATCCTTGTTCAACACACTCTCTGTGAGCTCCGTGCCCTCTGTGAGAAATTTTAAGGGTGATAATATGGCTTTAAGACTTTTTAACACAATGGGACACACTATGCAGGATTTCGTGCCGGTTCAGGCTGGTCATGTCGGTTTTTACGGCTGCGGTCCTACGGTTTACAATTACGCTCATATCGGCAATCTCCGTGCCTATGTTTTCCTTGACATTCTCGACAAAACCCTCTCATATCTCGGCTACGACATCACTCATGTCATGAACATCACAGATGTAGGCCACCTCACAGGCGACGGCGACGACGGCGACGACAAAATGCTCAAAACTGCCGAAGAAAGGCATCAGAGTGTCCTTGAAGTTGCAAAATATTACACCGAAGCCTTTATGAAGGACATCGATGCCCTCAATATCCGCCACCCGGATGTAATCTGCAAGGCCACTGAGCATATCAGCGAAATGATTGAGCTTATCAAAAAGCTTGAGGCAAATGGCCACACTTACATGGCTGGCGGAAACCTTTACTACGACATCTCAACCTACCCGGATTACGGAAAACTGGCCAATCTTGACCTTGAAAAGCTGGTCGCAGGCAAGGGAAAGCGCAAGGAAGTCGTAATCGACGAGAACAAGCGCAATCCCGGCGACTTCGTGCTCTGGTTCACAAAGTCAAAATTTGAGAATCAGGCAATGACCTGGGATTCTCCATGGGGCCGGGGCTATCCTGGCTGGCACATCGAATGCTCTGCAATGAGCATGAAATATCTCGGTAAGCACATCGACATCCACACTGGCGGAATCGACCATGTTCCGGTTCATCACACAAACGAGATTGCCCAGAGCGAGGGAAGTTTTTCCGAAAAAGAGCGCAAGGAAGGCCCCTGGGTAAAATACTGGCTCCACAACGAATTTTTGATTCTTGAAGGCGGAAAGATGTCCAAATCAAGCGGGCACTTTATCACGCTCCAGATCGATTTACCAGAATCAAAAGGCTATTCACTCACAAGCAAGGGCTACGCTCCCCTGGACTACCGTTTCTTCCTTTTGGGCGGTCACTACAGGAAACCGCTGGTGTTCTCCCTCGACGGAATGGAGTCTGCAAAGAACGGCCGGGCGGCTTTGAACGAGCGGGTTGCAAAACTCGTCAAAAAAGCAAAGGACGAAGAGAAAATTGAACTTACAGCCGAAAACTTTGCAGAGATTCTTGGGAAAATTGCCTCTAATAAAGAAGAAAGCGAGAATTTAAAACGATTCCGCGAAGGACTTGAAAATGACCTTGCAACTCCGGTCGCCCTTTCAGCCATGCAGAAGGCTTCTAACGGCAAAAACCAGAAAGCAAGCGAGGCACTGGCAGACATTTTCACCATGGACAAAGTTATTTCGCTCTCTGTGATTGAAAACGCAATCGCCCTGGCCCGGAAGCAGGCAGAGGAAGCAAAAGCCCAGACCGACGACCACGCAGACGACCCTGAGGCCGAGGAAATCACAGCCCTGGTAGCAGAACGAACAGCGGCCAAAAAAGCAAAAGACTTCGCCAAAGCAGACCAGATCCGAAACGACCTGGCTTCCCGCGGAATCACAATCATCGACACTCCACAGGGCCCAACCTGGAAAAGGGTTTAAGCGTTAGGGATTGAAGGGGCGGCGAAGCCGTTGCAAAGCAATGGAGCCGAAAGGCGGAACCCCGGAAAGCCCGGCCGCAAAGCGGTAACGCCATAAAAATAACAAAAAATTGTAACTAATTTAAGACATCATTGTTAATAAGACGAGGAAGGGAAAATGACGGATTCACAGATTCATAAAACTTATGCGGCTGGCAATCCGTCTGACTTCAGGGCTATTTACAACGAGACCTTCAGTCTGCTCTATCGGGTGGCATGGCGGGTTGTAAATGACGAAGAGGCGGCTGAAGACCTTGTTCACGACTCTTACATCAAGGCAAGTGAAAAGAACATGGTCTTTCCAAGCCTTGACGACGCAAAATTCTGGCTTATCCGCGTAGTAAAAAACGCAAGCCTCAATTACGCAAAGAGAAAGACCCGTGAGGCAAAGGCCTATCACAAAGTCCTCTACGAAAGCAAAAAATCTTCCGA
>DGTW01000188.1 GCA_002393835.1 Treponema sp. UBA4326 | reverse complement strand
ACGAATACGATATTTCAGGCTGGTTCCTGGCTTTCTTCACTATATTCTTCGGAATGATTTTCGGAGATGGTGGATACGGTGCATTGGTCACTGCCGTTGCGTTAATCTTCATTTTGAAGAGCCTTTTCGGCGGCAAAAAAGTTCCTCCGATGCTGGGCCTTGTCCTTCTTCTGGGCCTGGCTACGATGGTCTGGGGAGCGGTCACATGTACCTGGTTCGGACTTACGCCTGAGCAGCTTCCAGAATGGATTGTCGCTCTTTCTGTTCCGCCGATTTCAAATGCCTACGCTGATGTTCAGTGGATTCCTTTCTGGACTTCTGATGCCTCGGCCGGCACTTTGGGAACTGCCCAGAACCTTCAGATTTTCTGCTTTACGCTTGCTCTTATTCAGCTTTGCGTGGCTCATCTTAAGGGAATGGCAAGATACATTACTGACAAACAGCACAGACTGAAATTCCTCGGTGAATTCGGTTCATTCGTGCAGCTTATCGGTATGTACTGGGTCGTTCTTTCAATGGTCGTTGACGGAAATGTCTTCCCTCTCATGGGCGGAGATGTTTACGGCCTTCCATGGGGAACGATTTCAATCGCTCTTGTTGGCGGTGGATTTGCATTCAGCTTCGTTTTCGCAAACTACGAAGGAAGCGTTGCTAAGTCAATTCTTGAGAGCGTAAAGAACATCATCTCGGTTTTGCTGGGAGTGGTCAATGTGTTCTCTGACATCGTATCTTACATCCGATTGTGGGCTGTAGGTCTGGCAGGAGCCGCAATTTCAGGCACGGTAAACACTTTCGCAGGTCCATTGGTTGGGCACGCGGCTTTGTTCATCGTTCTTATCATACTGCTTGTTTTTGGTCATGGCTTGAACATGATTTTGAACTTGCTTTCGGTCATCGTCCACGGCGTTCGTTTGAATACGCTGGAATTCTCAAATCACTTGGGAATGAGCTGGGCTGGCTTTAAGTATGAACCGTTGAGTGAATAAAACTTACGGTAAAAAAAGGAGATATAGATAAAAAACGGCCTAAAATATCGTCCGTTTTTTATCTTGACAAGTTTCCGTACGGAAACTTGCAATATTAACTGCTTCTCCTCATTACATTGCGGAGAAGCCTGAAAAGCCGCTCGAAAGTTGAAACTTTCTTCTCGGCTTTTCATAGGAGAAAATTATGAATTTTGGAATGATTGGTGCAGGTCTTGTAATGGGTATTGCAGCTATTGGTTCTGCAATCGGTATCGGTATCGCAGGTCAGGGCGCAATTGGTGCATGGAAACGCTGTTTTATGGCAAATAAACCGGCTCCATTCATCTTGACGGTCTTCGCTGGTGCTCCACTTACACAGACAATCTACGGCTTCCTTCTCATGCAGCAGATGGCAGGTTCGGCAAAAATCGCTGAGAATCCGCTTTTCTTCCTCGGTTTAGGAATTGCGGCAGGTCTTGCAATGTGTTTCTCTGCTATCGCACAGGGAAAAGCTGGTGCAGCAGGCAGCGACGCTCTTGGTGAGACAGGAAAAGGTTTCTCTAACTACATCATGGTTGTAGGTCTTTGTGAAACTGTAGCGCTCTTCGCAATGGTATTCGGAATGATCCAATGCTAGGAATCGAAATTACAGTCTAGCGTAAATCCCCTGTGTCAGATGATGCAGGGGATTTTTTTTATTTATTCCTGAATTCTGTACTCCATCGCATCAGGGGGCACATCTGTGCAGTGCAATAGTATTACAGTAAACCGTAGAAAACTGCAAGTATTTCAATATTTTTGCAGTTTTTTTTAAAAAACCTTGAATTTTTTTAACTTTTCATTATAATTAAAGTAAGAATTGGCTATGAAAGCAGTTGACAAATATTTATTGATGCCAAAAATTTCTCAGTTCTCAGTTCTCAGTTCTCAGTTCTCAGTTCTCAGTTCTCAGTTCTCAGTTCTCAGTTCGGCTCGTATTCTGTCCGCATAGCAAAGTCTCTTTCTATATACATCACACCAATTTTCTCAAAAAACAGCGCAGTCTTTGCGGGATTTTCCTGCAAGAATTTGCGCTTTTTCTGTTATGTCAAAAAGTCACACATTGCACATTTCTAGAGGAGGTCTTTTATGAAAAAGACATTTAAAATCGGCTTGCTTTTGACATCGGCTTTATTTTTGTCGGCAGGCTTTATGAGCTGTTCAAGCGGAGAGGACGATGACTCTCCAGTCGGTGATGTCACCAAAACCAAATCCGGCGTTACGGTCGTCAAAGCGGATTTGGCGAGCACCACGAGCATGGAGCTTGAGAACTACAGTTACAAGGTTGTCTTCTCGGTTCCGGCAGCAAAAGGCGAAAACTGGACGGCTTCGCTTAACTTTGATCCAACCGATGTGATTACGATTTCTGACAGTGAGGTTAAAGACGTAACTGCCAGCGATGTTTATGAGCTTGGCTATCTTAAAGGCTCTGAGGGAACGGGACCAGGAAGCCTTACGCTCTATGTATACGAGAACGAAGACTCATCTACACATTCTGCAACGCTAAAAGTTACTTATGATGGGGCGACTGCCGCAAAAACAGTCGAGCTTAATCAGGTTGCGGCGAGCTCGAATGCAGGAGCGGAAGAAAATCCCCGACAGAAGCAGTTTATCGGCTACGGTTACAATGTTCGTCAGGGCTATGCGTCTACAAAAGCACGAAAAAAGGAAATTTTCAATACGACAGCCCTTGTTGATAATGGAATTGAAATTGAGGATGAGGACGGAGACACAGAAACAGTCAGAATCGAATTCACCGATGATGGAAATAGTGTCACTTACAGGGAGGCGACAGGCTCTAATGTTGCCGAACTTGAATCTTCTCTTAACGCCACCGTGAATGGCACACTCGAATTTAACTGGGGCGGCTTTTCAAGCGAACTTGAATCACATTCGGAATGGACTCACAAAAATAACTCAAACTATCAGTATGCCTGGACAGATATTAACTTGGATGCATGGACTGCGATTTTGAACGCATCTGCGGCAACCCGTGCGCGAAAAGCTATTATGAGACCTTCTGCATACAATGCAATCAACGGTAAGTCGCCGTACTATCCTTCTACCAATGCTGGCTTTAAGCAGCTTGTAAAAGATTACGGAACTCATGTTGTCGTTGGCGGAAAGCTCGGCGGTAAGGTAAATATCACCATGGAAGCCAACACAGAGAACATGGAAGGCACATTTGATGCCGGCTGTATGATTAAGGCAAATTTCTCGGAGCTTTTTGGCGGCAATGCCACGCTTGAAAGCACTGTTGATTCCAGCTACAAAAAAACGCTCAGAAATGAAAAAAACAAATTCACATTCTCTGGCTCAACCCGCGGCGGCAACAAGGAAAATGCCCTCGATATAACCGCTCTTATCACAAACCGCGAAGGAACTGCCGGAGGAAATGCCGACACATTTGTTGGCTGGCAAAAATCATTCACCGCAAGCGATGACAGCGTGTTTATCGATTTCAACAATATTGGTGACGACCTTGTGCCGCTCTACGAACTCATCGATTTCAATGGCGATGTGGACATGGATGCTGCAAAAGCACGCAAAGCTGCCATGAAAGCGTACTTTGAAAGCGAGCAGTTTCTCAAAGACTTTCCCGTCGTAAAGCAGAGCAGCTATGTCACCGTGGCTCCTACAAAAATTACCATTCCTACTTTTGATGAAAGCGATTCTAACGCTTCTCTTATAAAGAATATTACAACGAGCAGTGGCGGTTCTATTGTTGCAGTTGCATGCAGCGAATTCATTCCTGAACTCAATTCGGTAAAACGTGTCACCGTTGTTTATCCTGCAGTAAACAACGAGATATTCTGGAATATGGGAGTGTTCCCAGGAGACGCCGATCATAATTATACTCCTTATTCTGTGGGCTGGGATGGCTCTACTGCTATTTTGAGCAAACGTACAATTGTAAATTCAGACGATGACGACACTGAGAACAGCACAGCAACGCCTATTACCGAGTTGTATGTTAACGAAACCGCACTGAGCACACTGGTACCTGATTATCTTTCCGATACCGTGAAAAGTAATATTAAGGAAGCCGTTACTGCAGAGCGTAAGGTTGATTTTAGTGGCAACGGAACATATAGTCTGGTAAAGATTCAGAACAACATCTATATACGCGACTACTATAAGGGAACTGTATTTACCGACGGAACAAGCTATGACGGTCAGGGACATGAGGATGCGAAAG
>DGTW01000024.1 GCA_002393835.1 Treponema sp. UBA4326 | reverse complement strand
TTTTTTAACGCTCCCTATCTGTGAGAAATTAAAATTATGGAGGAAATTATGGTTGATTACACTGAAGGCTCTGGAAAGCAGTATCATACTGGAGTCGGACCAAATGATATCGGAAAATATGTTATTATGCCGGGCGACCCGAAAAGGTGCGCAAAGATTGCCGGGCATTTTGAAAACGCAAGGCTTGTTGCTGATGTCCGGGAATACACAACTTACACGGGTACTCTTGAGGGAGTTCCGGTTTCCGTCACATCAACAGGAATAGGTGGTCCTTCTGCCTCGATAGCCATTGACGAGCTTGTTAAATGCGGTGCCCACACTTTCATCCGGGTTGGAACTTGCGGCGGAATGCAGGAAGATGTAATGGGAGGCGACATCGTTATTGCGACAGGAGCCGTACGCATGGAAGGCACAAGCCGGGAATTCGCTCCGATTGAGTATCCTGCCGTCGCAAACATCGACTGCGTGAACGCTCTTGCCGCCGCCGCCAAAAAACTGAATGTGCCCCATCATGTCGGCGTTGTTCAGTGCAAGGACTCTTTCTTCGGCCAGCACGAGCCTGAGATTATGCCGGTGAGCTACGAGCTTGAGAATAAGTGGCAGGCCTGGCTCCGAATGGGCTGCCTTGCAAGCGAGATGGAGAGCGCGGCCTTGTTTATTGCCGGGCTTTTCATGCGTGTCAGGGTTGGCTCATGCTTTCTTGTTGTTGCAAACCAGGAGAGGGCAAAGAAAGGCTTGCCCAATAAGCAGGCTCACGACACTGAAGCTGCCATTAGCGTCGCTGTTGAAGCCTTGCGAAACTTAATCCTTAGTGATAAAAAAGCCGGTAAGATTTAAGGGCTAGGGCGTGGAGCCCCGAAGTTGCCGGACGCTTGCGACCGGCAATGAGCGGTGAGCGAAGGGCGGAAGGCCCGGCCGTGCGAAGCACGGCAGCCCCCAGATTTTCCATTTCCCCTTTTTCAATTGCTGAGCCTTGTTCCAACAATGAGCTTGTTTTCGCCTTTTTCCTTGACCATAGAGACTCTTACGCTGTAGGGCTGGGCTTTTCCTCCTAAAATAAGACGACCGTGGAAGGTGAATAGCCCGCCATGCTCTATTTCGTGCAGGACATTCTCCAGAGTGAATACTTTCTGGAAGCCAGCTATATCGTCTGGGTGCAGGGCTTTTTCGGCGTTTTTCCTGGTAACGGCAAAGAAATCTTTTCCGTGTTTCGGAAGATTGTATTCTCCGTAAATGCTCGCCGAACTGTATTCAGTGAATTCTTCTGTCGTCGGGTCAACCACATAGAGGGCAATGTAATCTCCCGTTAGCGACATGAGGCGCTGGTAAATAATCTGTTCCTGCTGGGCCTTTTCCAAAAGTTCCTTTTGCTTCATTTGGGAATCGATGTTGCTTACGCCAATGATGATGTAATTCCCGTTTTGCTGCATTCTCATTGCCTTGAGGTTGGCATAGAAAGAGCCGTCTTTTGTAAGAATTCGGTATGTGAGGGTAAATGTACCCTGTGAATCAATTTCCTTTATGATGTTTTCTTTTGAGAAGAATTGGTCGAACATGGCTATGTCATCTTTGTGGAGACGCTGCGGAATTTCAATTTTTGCCTGCTCAAAGAAATTTTCGCCGTGATTTTCGATGGTCATTGATTCACTTCCTGAAGCCGAGTCATATTCAGTATATTCGTCTGTCTCCAGGTTTATGTAGTAGAGCTTGAAGTAATCCTTTGCCAGTGCCCTTGCCAGATTTGCGTAGGTCGTGCCCTTGCTGGCATCCCTGATAGAGAGGATGCCAACCGCCAGGGCCACGGTTTTTGCGCAGGAATTTTCGGCCAGCTTTCGGATAAAGTAATTGGCGACGGAGCCGTCAGGAAGAAGCTCGTCGATGAAAGTCCTGTTTCCGTCTTTTGAGACTTGCTTTACTATGCTGAAAAATCCAGCCCCGCTGCCCTTTAGAACATCTGTGATTGGAATGTCGTTCCCGGTAAGGTTGAGGTTGAAAAATCTCCTGAAAAAATTCCTATAAGACTGGTTGGTGCGGACAAAACGGACTGAATTGCTTTTAAGCTCCAGAATTGCCATTGGCAGCATGTTGAAGACATTGTTGAAGTCTTTTTCGTTTCCGTAGGTGATTGCCGTAAGATCCTGCAGGTTCACCCTGCCAATGGTCTCGTAATAGTGGGTTTCATCTGGATTCTCATAGTCCAACGCTCTTTTTTCGCTGATGTTTTGGAGAATGAGTTCAAGCGGAGTGGGTTTGCCATAATAGAAGCCCTGAATCTTAGAGCAGCCGACTTCACGCAGGAATTGAATCTGCTCTTCTGTTTCAACGCCTTCGCAAACAGTATCGACATCGATGGAAAAAGCCATTTTCATAAGTTCAGCCAGGATGATTTTTCCGTTGTTTTTGGCGTTGAACTGCCGCATGAAGCTCATGTCGAATTTTATGAGGTCGAAGGGAATTTCTTTAAGGACATTGAGCGATGAGTAGCCGCTTCCGAAATCGTCCATCCAGACTGGAAAGCCAAGCTCCTTGAACCTGAGAATTTGCTTCATCATAAAGTCAAAGTCGCTTCCGATGATGCTTTCGGTGATTTCTATTGAGAGCATGGAACGGGAAATGCCGGCCAGATCGACCCTGCTTCGGATTTCCTCAACAATGTCGCAGGATTCAAAGTCAGAGCGGGACAGGTTAATGGACTGGGGAATGATGGGATATCCCTTTGACTCCATGTATTTCATTTTTTCCAGCACCCGCTCGACTACATACAAGTCCACCTTATAGATGAGTTTTTCTTCTTCGAGTATGGGAATGAAATCTGCGGGAGATAAAAAGCCTTTTACTGGGTCTATCCAGCGGGCAAGGGCTTCTTCGTCACATATTTTTGCGTTTACTGCCCTTACGATGGGCTGATAGTAAACTGTTATCCAGCGTTCAGAAAGTGCCTTGCTGAGGTTTTCGACGATATAGCGGTGATTTTCGTCGGCGTGTCTGATTGAAAGGTCGTAGTAGGCAAGACCGGCTGACCTGTCGTTTTTTAGGGCATCGCAGGCGAGCTTTGCCCTGTCGCAGGCCATGTTGATGCTGACATCCTCCGTTGAATACTGGTAAATGCCGACATGAGGAAAAATTACGTTGGTCGGATCAAGGAGCTTGCAGCTTTCAAGAAATTTGTAAACGGTGTCCTTTGCCTGTTTTTCGCCGCTTATGGCCGCAAAATGAACTCCTCCCAGGCGGCAGCAATTTTCTTTGTCAAAGTATTTTGTCAGGGTTTCGGAAAAGGCCTTTAAAAAATCATTGCCGGCGGAAAAACCCTGCTTTTGGTTATAGACCTTCATGCCGCTAAGGTTGAGAAAAAGAAGGACTGGCTGATCGTATTGTTTTGTTATTTTCTCCTTGATTGCCGCTGCAGTTTCAAAGAAGTAGGTCATCGTTGGCAATCCTGTGAGATAGTCGTAGTAATTTACATCCATCATTATTATTGTAACACGACATTGAAATAATGTAAAAAAATTATTTAAAATATGTAGAAAATTTTACATGGCGGGGCTGGGGCTGCGACATGTACAGAGAAAACGAATTATAATGCGGAGACTCTGCCTCGTTTTCCCGCAAAGATAGAATTTTTTTTCTTTATATGCTATTCTCTAAGCGGAAATATCATGAAAAACTGGATAAAAAAGAATATAACCCGTGCCGATGTGGGTGCTTTGTACGATAAATATGGCGTAAATGCCCTCACGGCTTCAATCTTGTCCCGCCGTGGAATAACCGAGGGAAGCGACGTTCAATTCTTCCTGGAAGATGACTTGCGATTCATGCACAATCCCTTCCTTTTTTCAAATATGGAGGATGCCGTAGACAGAATTTTACAGGCAAAGGAAGAGGGAGAAAAAGTCCTTATTTTCGGTGACAGGGATGTTGACGGAATAAGCTCTACGGCCCTGCTTTACGATTACCTAACTTCCATCGGAATTGATGTGAGCTGGCGGCTTCCCGGCGGAACCGACCCTTACGGCCTCAACAAAAAAACCGTCGATGACTTTGAGAAAATTTTCGGCTCCCTTGTCATTACTGTGGATTGCGGAATTTCCAATGTTGAGGAAATTGCGTACGCTAGCGGAAAGGGCATGGATGTAATCGTAATCGATCATCACACGCCGCCGGAGATTCTTCCTTCTCCTGCGATTATCGTAAACCCTAAGTGTGAGGACTCTGGCTATCCCTTTAAGGACATTTCTGGTTGTGCCGTAGTCTACAAGGTTGTCTCTGCCCTGCGTTTTGCAGAGAGCGAGCTTTACAAGAATGAAATTGCCCTTCTTACTGCAAGAGTTGAGGGAGAAAAGTGTAAAATTGAGGTTCTGAAAACTCAGAATCTTGTCGAAAAAGACTATCTCTGCGAGACCGTGACTGGCGGAAAGTCAATCATGGAAACAAAACTCGTGGATTTTTTGCGGGGCCAGCAGATTTTTGTCTGGGACGAAAAAGCGACTTCTTCTCTCCTTGCCCAGGCCTTTGGCAGTGGAGCTGACTTCAACTTTATGGATTTGAGACCTCAGGTTGCAAAAGTCGATTCCCTTGCCCCGCTCGCATCTTTCTCCTTGGAGCAACTCAAATCAAAGTCAAAGCTCGCCCGCTACAACCCGGAGCAGAATACTGAAATCAAAGGTTTCTTCAATATATTCGTCACTTTCGTGAATGCCCAGCTTTTAAAGCAGTTCCCGTCATATGCAAAGGCCAACGAGAGGGATTTGCAGCTCGTGGCCCTGGCCGCCCTGGCGGACATCATGCCGCTCAAAAACGAAAATCGAATCTTTATCCGCCACGGAATTGCCTCCATGAACAAGGGAAATGCCCGGGAAGGCTTGCGTGAGCTTCTTTCAATGCAGGGACTGCTGGGAAAGCGAATCAACGCCACTGATTTGTCATGGAATATAAACCCGGCCCTGAATGCGACAGGCCGGCTGGGGCAGCCTGAGATTGGCCTTGAGCTTTTCCTTGAAAAAGATGCCGGAAAACGCACCGAAATAGCCAGGAAAATCATCGAGATGAACAACGAGCGAAAGGCTCTTGGCAGCGAGGGCTGGAATTATGCGGCCATGCAGGCAAAAGAGAGCATAGAGAAGTACGGCGGAAAGCTCTGCGTGATTATCGACGAGCGCATTAACCGGGGCGTGTCGGGCACAATCGCCGGCAAGCTTGTGAATGTCTACGATATTCCTGCCATGGCAATCACTTTTGTTGACGAGAACGCAATAGGCTCAATGCGGAGCTGCCGGGGCTTTGAGGTCCTTTCTTTGCTGGATAAAATGTCGGATTTGTTCGTCAGCTACGGCGGTCACGCTTATGCGGCGGGCTTTACCTTCAAAAAGGAGCGGCTGAAAGATTTCCTTGCGGCACTGGACAAATTCGTTCCTGAAATAGAGCTTTCTTCTTCCGAGGCCGAGCAGATAAACATTGATGCCGAGATTCCCAGCGACTATTTAAAGCCTGACTTGCTTTCGATTGTCGATGATTTTGAGCCTTATGGCGAGGAAAACCGTGAGCTGACTTTTATGAGCCGGAGCCTTAGAATTTGTGACGCCGCCGTAATCGGAAAGACTGAGCGGCAGCACTTAAAGCTCACTTTTGACTTGGGAAGGACTAAGTGGCCGGCCATGTACTGGGGCGGGGCCGAGAGCCTGCACAGGGATTTTGACAAGGGCGATCTGGTCGATGTCCTTTATCAGGTGGGGCGAAACTGCTTTAACGGCGTTGAGACTCCCCAGCTGATTATCACGGACATTAGGAAGAGTTTGTAAATAATGCGGAATTAGGAATTAGGAATTAGGAATTAGGGTGCTCCCCGCTTCGCGGGTCGGGCGTTACGCACTTCGCTAACGCTCATTCCTTCGGAACGCTTCGCGGTGCTCCATGCCCTAGCACTATTACGAGGAAAAATCAATGTCAGTCACTAACGAACAGCTTGTGCAATTAACATCTCATATCTCTTATCTTAAAATGCCGACTAACCTGGGCCTTATCCGCTTTGAGTCTGAGAGCGGGGAAAAATGTATCTATATAGTAGATTCCGGCAATGACGAGACCAGCGGAGCTAGGGTCCTGGATTTTATCGGCGAGAATTTCCCTGATTACAGCCTTAAGGTCATTCTGAACACTCATTCCCATGCTGACCATTGCGGCGGAAACTCCTTCCTGGTGCGGAAGACCGGCTGCCAGGTCTGGGCTTCAAAAGGGGAGGCCTATCTCATGGAATTCCCTGAGATTGAGACCCAGCTTGTCTGGGGCGGAAAAGCCATCCATGACATACGCTCGAAATACCTGCTTGCCGAGGCCTGCCGTGTTACAAGGGTCTTTGACGGCGAGGAAAAAATCAAAATTCCCTGCAAGGATGGCCAGATTTCCCTCGAAGTGATTTCCCTTCCGGGGCATTATGTCGATCAGGTCGGTTTTTTGCTGACCGACACGGACGGAAAGAAAGTCTTTTTTGCCGGCGATGTGCTCTCCGGGCGGAATTCAATCAAAAAACACTGGATTCAGTATCTTCTCGACGAGACAAAGACAAAAGAGTCCCTGATGAAGATTTCTCAGTATGAGGCTGATTTTTTCATTCCGGGGCACGGCGACATCACGGACAACGTAGAGGGAATCGCCGAGCTGAATCTGCTTGCGATTTTGGAGACCGAGGACATGATTGTGGACGAGCTGAAAAGCCCGAAAACAATGGAAGACTTGCTCAAGGCCGTCGCAGACAGGAGCGGAATCGTACTGAAGACCAGCCAGTACTGCCTTATCGGAAGCACCCTGCGCTCATATCTTTCGGGACTCTACGAAGCCGGGAAAATTGAATATTACATAGAAGCCAATAAAATGATATGGCGTAAAAAATAGTCCCGTTATTATTGACACAACGGATAACTTCTTATAAAATATTAGAATCACTTTAAGGGGATAGCGTTATAATGATTTTTCCTTTGGAAAAGACCGTAAAATTCAGCGGCAATATTTATGAAGCTACAGTTGCGGCAAGCCATCGTGCATATCAGCTTGCCATGACAAAAGACGAGCGCATCGAAGAGAATGACGGAAAGGTTGTTTCTCTCGCAGCAAAACAGCTCTTCAACGAGGATATTCAGTATCGTCGTATTGAGGACAAATAAATCAGGATATAAAAGCAGCCCTTGACTAAGGGGCAACTTTTGTTAATAATAAATCCAATTCGAGACTAAGGAGTGCCATCGTGCCTTGTGGAAAAAAACGAAAGCGTCAGAAGATTGC
>DGTW01000160.1 GCA_002393835.1 Treponema sp. UBA4326 | reverse complement strand
GATTTTTTGTAAATCTCGTTTTTCTTACTGCACCAGAGAGCTTTTTTTTCAGCCGTCCATTCAACTCCGTTTTCCTTTAGAATCACTTCAAGGGAAGCCTCACGGGAAATTCCCAGCAATTTCCTGTTAATTTCCTCGTCAAAACGAAGGCCCTCTTCATCGGCCATAACTTTCCAGGCCTTAAAATGAAGGGGAGCCGTGTCGGTAACAACGCCGTCAAGGTCAAAAAGAACGGCAGAAAGTTTCTTTTTTAACGGGAATGATTTTTTCTCCCCGACCTTCAAAAGAAATTTTTCGTTTCGGTGAGAAAGTTCAAGCTCCACTCCCTCCCGCAGAGAATAAAGTGCCTCGTCCTGAGTGAAAGTGACATCAAGAATAGAGCCGCGAATCGCCAGCGAGAAAGAAAGTTTTTTCCAGCCTTTTGGAAGATGGGGATTAAAAGAAAAGTCACCGCCATAGTCCTCAAAACCCGCAAAGCCGTAGACCAGGCTCATCCAGCTTCCGGCCATGCAGGCAGTGTGGATTCCATCCCGGCTGTTTCCGTTCACATCGTCAATATCCATGCGGACGGTTTTGTTGAAGTAATCCAGGGCTTTTTCCTCGTTTCCGGTCCGGGCAGCCATAATGCTCATAATGCAGTGAGAAAGAGAGGAATCGCCCGTGGTGTATTTTTCGTAAAAGTCAAAATTCCGGATTTTTTCTGCAAGAGTAAATCGCCTGCTAAGCAAGAACTGAGCCAGAACCAGATCAGGCTGCTTTAAAACACGGTGACGGTAAATCACCAGAGGATGATAATGAAGCAAGAGGGGGTAGTTTTCTCTGGGAGTTCCTTCAAAATTCCAGTCAGCCTTGTCCATAAAGCTGTCATCCTGAGGATAAATGCCCTTCTCCTTGTCAAAAGGAATGTACATTTTTTGGGCAATCTTCTTCCAGTCTGATTTTTCAGCTTCGCTTGCACTCTCCCCTGCCCTTTTTGCCGAGATTTCAAGATTCTCCCGGGCCATGAGATTTGTGAAAGCGTTGTTGTTTACGATTGCCGTATATTCGTCAGGTCCTGTGACATCGTTGATTACGAATGAGCCGCCCTTGTTTTCTGAAAAACTTCCAAGAGAAGCCCACATTCTGGCTGTCTCGGCGCACATTTCCTCAACTGATTTTTTGTCAAAGCCCAAATCATTTTCGTGAGCATTTAAAAATCTGTTCAGGGCAAAAATTATGTCAGCGTTAATGTGATACTGGGCAGTCCCGGCCGGGAAGTAGGCGCTTGTCTCCTCGCCTGAAATTGTCCGCCAGGGGTAAAGGGCACCTTTGAGACTCATAACTTTCGCACGCTCTTTTGCCTTATCAAGGATTGAAGAGCGGTATTCCAGAAGTTTTTTTGCCACATTTGGAGCTGTGTAAGTAAAAAGGGGGCAGACATAACTTTCGCTGTCC
This sequence comes from Treponema sp. UBA4326, assembly GCA_002393835.1. Lineage (GTDB taxonomy): Bacteria > Spirochaetota > Spirochaetia > Treponematales > Treponemataceae > Treponema_D. The sequence continues at coordinate 1,338 of DGTW01000160.1, read as the reverse complement.
CAGAAAAAGTGACCTTCATAGCCCTCGCTGGTAAGTCCCTTTGCCGCAATACTGGCCCTTCCGTTTCGTCCTGCAGACTGCAAAAGGTGAAAAAGATTGAAGCGAAGGGCTTCTTCAAGGGAAGATTTTTCAGTCCAGTTTTTTTCTTTTGAATCAGGAGGATTTTCATTTTCTTCAATGCTGATGTCCGCAATTTTCCAGAAATCAGAAAGGAAATCTGCCTGTTCTTTTGAAGCCTTTTCAAATCCGCCTTCGGCAAATTCTTTACAGGTCCTGCAAGTTTTTTCGTAAAGACTTTTCAAATCCGTCTCATCACTTTTTGCATGGCAGTAGGTAATGAATTTTGTGAGGGTAAAAGACTTTCCTTTGGGCAGGGTGAATTCAAGCCCCCGGGAAGGAATCAGCATGGAAAGCTCCCTGATGTAAACTGAGCCTCCGTTCCCAAAGTTAAGAGCTTTTCCGTCAACTTCAAGCTGATTTATCGCACAGCCTGCAAGAAGAAGTCCTGAATTCTGGGTATGGGCTGTAAAAGAAAGATTGTCAAAAGTAAAAGTCTCGTCGATTATGAGCGGCTGATGAGTGAATTTTGCTCCAATTCTGGGGTCTTCCTCAGCGAGAATATTTCCGGTCTCAGTGTCGATTGCAGAAGCCAGGGCAATTTTCTCGTCCTTTTGTGAAGTGTTGGTCACGGTGTAGCGGATTAAGGCACAGTCTTCACGGGCAAAAGAGACAAGGCGCTCGCTTTCAAGGGAGACTGAGCTTTCTCCACAAGTCCAGTCCGTAAGGCGGGTCATGATTCCCTTTTTTTCATCAAGTTTCAGAGAAAAAGAAGTGATTTTGCTTCCGTCAGAGCCAAAAAGGTCAAAGGGGTGGGAATCAACCTTCATTTCAATCCGCTTGGGGTCTGGAAGATTTAAGATTGTCTCATGATTCTTAGCATAACCGTAAGCGTTCTCCCCATACTGAATCGGCTCGGAGTCGTAAAATCCGTTGATGTAGGTTCCCTTGTGAAAAGTCCCGGATTTTTCCTCAGTATCGCCCCGAAAGCCAAGATTACCGTTTCCGACAGTGAAAAGAGTTTCGTTTCTAGCGGTGTCCCCGCCACCAAATTTTTTTGTAGTGAAAGTCATAAAATCTCCCTAAATTTTAGACGCGGATAGACGCAGATAGACGCAGATTTTTTTTTCTGTGAAAAGCTTTGGTATTTCACGGAGGATTTTCTTTTACAAAATTCCATCAGCGTACATCAGCGTTCATCTGCGTCTAACTACTCAATTATCTCCTTCAACCATCTGACTTCGTAAGGGAAAAGAAGCTGCTTCTGGTGATTCCAGAAAT
>DGTW01000313.1 GCA_002393835.1 Treponema sp. UBA4326 | reverse complement strand
CTGTCTTTTCTTCCTCGCCGCCAATGTATGGAACGATGTTGTCAATCATGTCGAAGCTTGGAACACCAGGGTAGCCGGCACCGCTTACTGCCTGCAAGGTTGTGACAATCATGCGTTTAACAGGGTAGCCAGCCTTCTGCAAGGCGTAGAGAGGCATCATGTAAGTCTGGAGAGAGCAGTTTGGCTTTACTGCCACAAAGCCCTTGTCCCAGCCGTGATGTTTTTTCTGCTCAGCGATTACATCCAGGTGAGAGTAGTTGATTTCTGGAATGAGCATCGGAACATCCTCAGTCCAGCGGTTTGCGCTTGCGTTAGAGACAACCGGGATTCCTTCTTCTGCATAAGCAGCTTCCAGAGCCTTTATTTCGTCTTTTCCCATCTCCAAAGCCGAGAAAACGAAACGGCATTTTCCCAGAGCGGCTTTCGGGTCGTTTGCATCCTGAACGATTAAATCTTTTACATCAGCTGGAATATTAGCTCCGATGAGCCAGCGGTTAGCGACAGCCTCTTTGTAAGCCTTTCCAGCCGAGCGAGGTGAAGCCGCAACATAAGTTACCTTAAACCAGGGGTGATTTTCCAGCAATTTAATATAGCGCTGACCGACCATACCAGTAGCGCCCAAAACACCAACACAAATCTTATCTGCCATAATAATTTCTCCTAGAATTTGAACCACAGATTAACACAGATTACACGGATTAAAGTCTTTATCATACGAAAATCTTTCTTATTATTACGAAGGATTTTTAATTAGGAATTCGAAATCTGTGCCATCTGTGTAATCTGTGGTTTTTATATTACAAATTACACTCAGTGAGTGCTTTTTCGATTACTTTCTTTGCGTCGTCATTTACTTCAACCAGTGGCAGGCGGCATGGACCTGCTGGCAGGCCTTTAACATTCATCGCATACTTGATTGAAGTCGGGTTTCCGTCAACGAAGGCTGCCTTAAAGAAAGGAAGAAGACGGTAGTGAATTTTTCGCGCTCCCTCAATGTCTCCCTTCAAAGCCTTACCAGCCATCTCTGAAACAAGGGCCGGAGCCAGGTTTGATACAACCGAAATGATTCCGTCACCACCAAGTGCAATCAATGGCAAGGTGAGGCCGTCGTCACCGCTCAAAACGGCGAAATTCGGCTTTTTCGACTTAATCTGTGCGATAACATCTCCCATCTGGTTGATGTTGCCGCTGGCTTCCTTAACGCCGACGATGTTTGGCAATTCGGCGATTCTGACAAGCAAATCTGTCGGAATGTTAACGCCGGTTCTGCCCTGAATATTGTAAACAACGATAGGAAGACCGACCTTTGAAACTGCCTCAAAGTGGCGGAAAATTCCCTCTTTTGAAGGTTTGTTGTAGTATGGGGTGACTACCAGTGCTGCGTCTGCCCCGGCTTTTTTTGCGCGCTCGCAGTATTTGACTGCATCTTTAGTGTTGTTGCTTCCCGCTCCGAGAACGACAGGGATTTTTTTGCCCGATTTTTTCTCGAAAGATTTGACTTCTTCCATGACAATCGAAATGAGTTTGTCCTCTTCTGAGCCTGGAGTCTCGTCCAATGTGGGAGTTTCAGCAGTAGTTCCCAGCGGAACAAGACCGTCAATGCCCTGCTCAAGCTGGAAGATAACATTCTTTCTGAAACCTTCGTAATCCACCGAACCATCCTGATTCATCGGTGTGATCATAGCTGTAAATGCACCGCGCAATTCTAACATTTTTAACCTCTGTTTCTATGTAAAGAGTTCCTATATTTTAGTGAAAAACAAAGAAATGAGCAATTGGAAAAAAGAAAGTTGAAAGTTGAAAGTTGAAAGTTTTTTATGGCGCGCTTTTTCTTGCTACGGGCTATCCGTGGTTCCGCTGACGCTTCATTCCTACGCTATGGTGGTTAGCCTTCCGCAGCTTCGCACGGAAAGCCCAACCACCGTCGCTTCGGAACGGCTTCGCCGCCACTACTATCCCGGCGAGGGATTTGCTTAAAAACTTAAGCGTTCATAGCAAAACCACGGGACGAGCGAAACAATGCCCAGCCTCGTAATTCCGAATTCCTCACTTCGAATTACGAATTAGAAATTATTCTTACTACTTCGCCTTTGCCTTCCAGCGTAATCTTCTCGCCGGGAAGCAGGGCAAAGATTTCTTCTGCCTTGAAAGGGCTTTCGGCTTTTGAGCCGTCCCTGACTGTTGAGCGGATTGTGCCCTCTCCTTCAGAAATAAAAATTAGTTCCGGCAATTTTGAGGCAGGTGATACCAAAAAGGAATATCCGCCTTTTAAAGGCTCTTTTTTGAGCGAAAAATACTTGCATTCAAATTCTTCACCAAGAGGTGCAATCTTCTGTTTTTTTTCGTTCTTGATGACCTCAACTCCCTTTTCAATGTGGACTTCCCGCGGCCGGCCCCAGTCATAGAGCCTGTAGGTGATGTTGCAGCTCTGTTGGACTTCAAGGAGCCTTAATCCACCGCCGATTGCGTGAACCGTACCCGACGGAATGAAAATAAAGTCACCTTTTTTGACCTGAACCCGGTCCAAAAGCTCTTCCAGCCTATTTCCCTTAATTGCAGAGCGGATTTCTTCTTTTGAAGGATTCCCTTTAAGGCCGTAAACAAGGCTGGCTCCTTCATCAGCATTAAGGACATACCAGCACTCAGTTTTGCCCCGGCAATTCTCGCCTTCAAGCCTCTTTGCGTCCTCATCGTCAGGATGCACCTGCACGGAAAGAGTGTCATTGGCCTGAATGACCTTTACGAGAAGGGGATAATCATTTACAAGTTCTTTCAGCTCGCCCTGACAGCCGTCAGCATGAGTAGAGGCAATCCAGTCCTCATAGCCCCAGACCTTCTCTGAGCGGATAGGATTTAACTTTAGCATAACAATTAGGAGTGAGGAGTGAGGAGTGAGGAGTGAGGAGTGTGAAAAACTCCTAATTCCTAACTTCTAACTCCTAACTTCT
>DGTW01000317.1 GCA_002393835.1 Treponema sp. UBA4326 | reverse complement strand
AAGCTGTAAAGCCTGATGAAGGATATATCGATTACTTCCGGCAAGCGAACATTTGTAAAAATATACCAATAGACTATTGGGGGTCCCTTGATTATACGACTCATATTATTAACGGAAAAACCGTTACCAATTGGAAAACAGAACACGATTAATGGAGGTTTTTATGATGAGAAAGAGCTTATTTTGCCTTACGGCCTTGCTTTTTAGCCTGGCTTTTATTTCGTGCAGTGGTGATGACGACGAGGAAACTCCGATCTCAAACACGCCTGCCAGCCTCTCCGACGAGGATATTGCCCTTGAGTCTCAGGCTTTCAGCATCTTCCGCGGGCTATGCGATATTTCGGACGACGACTGTATAGAGAGTCTTCCTTCGGATTGGAAGAGCCGCACATTTGCCGCCGATATCGGAAAAAGGTCTGTCGATAATGACTCAGTCCGTCTTGTAGCTGTGGCAAGTTTGGAAGAGGCCACTGATTATGTTGCTGGCATTGTTGGCGATAGCGTCGAAGCCGAAAACAGTAGCTGGACTTTCGCGGGCATAGGCTCACTGAATTTCCAGGTGGTGAATGGCGATGATGATTTGTTCGCCACGCTGGATGTAAACATTTCTCAAATTCCTGAGCTTTCGCAGGTAAAGTTTGTTTCCTCTACGGCATTTGAGGCACAGAGTGCAGAGAATACGTTCAAAGGAACTCCCTACTATCATGCCGGCGATATGGTTAGAAATATTAAGGACGGAACACTCTGGATGTGTGTGCGTCCTGCTGGCGGTCCGCAGTTTAAGGATAACAGCTATTGGATTTGCCTGTCTCCCTATGATAAAAAGGGAAAATGCATTATCAAGCCTCTGGTCAAGAAAAGTGTTCCCATGACCTATGAGTTGAGAAAAACTGCTTCCGATCAGAAACTGGATTCAGATGTTACGGTAAAAAAAGACTGGGTCTATGCGACAAATCTTATGGAATTGAGGACAGCAAAGGCAGCTTTCCATACGCTTGGTCTTTTAGCGGCTGGATCTTTTGATACAAACTTAACAATCTCAAGTGTGAATGAGGAACTGAATTTGAACAAACTTGCTGCGGCAATCAGGTATTACGCAACTCCAGAGAATTTAATGATAAATACATCTTATAAAACTGAAAAAGACGCTCCTTTTTTCATCGCCTATGGAAAGCCGGAGTCTAACAGCCCTCGTTCCGCTAAAGTTTCTGAAAGTGTCTCGCCTAACAAAAAAAGAGCGGGATACGATTTTATTCAGCCGGTACTCTTCGGTCATTTTAAAAGCAATGGATACGGTCATATTGAGGAATTGTCGACAGTCCAAACTATTGACGGCAAAAACTACAAGCTGTCCGTAACCAACACTTTTGATGACATTTACCAGAAGTACACCGCGAAATATGAAAAATCAACAATATTTGAGTATATGGAATATTGTGCAACGCTCGGTCCTAATATTAACTTCAATAACTGGTATTATGACTTTACGCGGTATCTCCATAATGCTTATGACACTGGATATACGATGTTTGAGGAAGATCAAAGAGCACGTCCTGACTGTAAGTTTTATTCAGGCACACAATACAATGGAAATGTAATTTTTAGTCCTCAGCTTAAAGTTCCTGATAATAATGTCCAAAATGGCAAAACACTTCGTCCGAACTATAAGAAATTCGACAAGGAGTATGAAGATGTCTTTGTCAGTCAGCTTTTGGTCAATGACAAAGATGCTGACTTTACGGCGAGCGACCAATTCGATTACTGGAAGTCAGGAGAACTCATTGATCGTTATGTCGACGGCAAGAAAGTGGTCTGGTCGTCAGAGAACGAGTAACAGGAGGTTTTTATGAAAAAGACAAAATTCATTTTTACAATTGCTGCGGCTTTCCTCATGGTGTCGGCACCATGTTCGTTCACAGGCTGCGACAATTCTGACGACAGCACAAACGAGAGCGCAAAATCCGACACAGTTGCGGAAGAGAATTTAAACGCAGAGACCGAGAATCTTGATGACGCGGCTTTCAGGGTTCTTCGCGAGCTTTGCGCCCTTCCCACTGACGCTGACACGAGTGCCGGTGAAACCAACGGCATCGAGCTGCTTCCTGAAGGCTGGCAGGGCATGAAATTCCAGCCTGATGAAGGGTATGTCCTCAACGATGAGCAGCCCACCGTTCGTTCAGTTGTCGTAGCAGGCCTTGATGATGCAAAGGAATATGTGTCAAGCATTATAGGCGAAGAGATTGAAGGCGACAGCTTCAGCTGGTCTAACAGCGCCCTCGGTTCTTTGCAATTCAAAGCCGGTTCAGGCGAGGACATATTCGCCACGCTTGATGTCAGCATTTCCCAGATTGACAACCTTACGCAGATTCAGTTTGTCTCCAGCAGCTATTTCGAGGACAGCCCAAATAGTGAGAACGCATTTAAAGGGGTGCCCTACTATTCTGCGGGGGATGTGGTACTTCGCAAAAGCGACAAAACTTACTGGATATGTGTTAGGCCGGCAGGAGGCCCATATCATAAAGACAACAGCTACTGGATTTGTCTTCACCCGTACACTGATAAAGGTAAATGCTTGCTTACAAGCGTGAAAAAAACTTATGATAATCTTGCATATGGACTTGAAGATTTTACACGGGATGGCGGAATGGATGACTTGATAAAGGCAAAACGAACCTGGACTTTTGCAAGTGGTCTTATGAGCCTAAAAATAGCAAAGGCTGCGGCTCATACTTTTTCCATAATTGGCTATGATAGATCTTATGATTTGTTTCCGGATGCGAAAAATGCTTATGATGCTCAGATAGCACATAATGTCGATATTAGAAACCTGACGCGTGAGGCAATCGAACCACATCCGCAAATTGTGGATTCGTATGGTTTTAATTTCGCGTATGGAAGCTACAAACCAGATGGTGCCAGGTCAAAATCTCATAAGACAGCGAATATTCCAAAGAAAGCTATCAAAAAAGGATACAAAAAGTACTATGAAAAATATGCTCATGTGAACCTTGTGCAGCCATTCCTCACTACTGCAGCCAAATTAAAAGATGGACACTTGACACTGGACATGAGAACTTCAAGAGATATAGAAATTGGGGTTGAAAGTACAGAAAATAAGCGTGTTACGTGTAAATTCCTCTTTAGTGCAACAGATTCATTTGACGATGGATTTCTGTGGACGGAAGGGGTACCATTTCCTCCTGTGGAAGTCTACGAACTTGGTGACAGATGGAGCTACGATTTTAACAATTTCATGCATTTCCATACTGTTGGTGGTCCTTTGTTCAAATATTACGATGATGAGAAAAATCCCGAAGCTTTTTGGGAGATGACCAGGTTTCATATTATCTTTAGTCCCCAGATTAAGATTCCAGACAACAAAGGAAAGAATGGTCAAGCTGTAAAGCCAGATGATGGGTATACGGATATTGTTAGACAAAATTTTGACTATTGGGCTTCGCTTGAAAAGGTTACCCGCATTGTTGACGGCAAAACCATTACAGACTGGAAAAAAGAGAGCGAGTAACAGGATTTTTTTATGAAAAAGACAAAATTATTTTTTACGATTGCGGCGGCTTTCCTCATGGTTTCGGCACCATGGTTCTTTACAAGCTGCGACAATTCGGACGACAGCACAAACGAGAGCGCGAAATCCGACGCTGTTGTGACAGAGGATTCAACTACAGATGCCGACCTTCAGTATTTCACGGCTTTCAGGGTTCTTCGCGCGCTCTGCGCCCTTCCCACTGACGCTGACACGAGTGCCGGTGAAACCAGCGGCATCGAGCTGCTTCCGGAAGGCTGGCAGGGCATGAAATTCCAGTCTGACGAAGGGTATGTCCTCAACGATGAGAATCCCGCCGTTCGTTCAGTTGTCGTAGCAAGCCTTGATGATGCAAAGGAATATGTGTCAAGCATCATAGGCGAAGATATTGAAGGCGACAGCTTCAGCTGGTCTGACAGCGCCCTCGGTTCTTTGCGATTCAAAGCCGGCTCAGGCGAGGACATATTCGCCACGCTTGATGTCAGCATTTCCCAGATTGACAACCTTACGCAGATTCAGTTTGTCTCCAGCAGCTATTTCGAGGACAGCCCAA
>DGTW01000204.1 GCA_002393835.1 Treponema sp. UBA4326 | reverse complement strand
TCGGCGACCCTTCCGGCAAAACTGAAATGCGAAAAATGATTTCCTACGAGCAGATTGATCAGAATGTCGAGACAATCAAGGCTCAGCTGGATAAATTCATCGGCTTCGACGGAAAGACTGCTTTTTCTGACAACAACAAGGACTGGCTGGCAGACCTCAACTACATCGACTTCTTGCGAGACATCGGCTCATGCTTCTCCGTAAACAAAATGCTTTCTTACGAGGCTTACAAACAGAGACTTGAGCGAGGACTTTCTTTCATCGAGTTCAACTACCAGCTTTTGCAGAGCTACGACTTCCTCCGTTTGCACGAAAAACACAACGTTCAGCTTCAGATTGGCGGAGACGACCAGTGGGGTAACATTACTGCGGGCGTTGATTTGATTCGCCGAAAGCTTGGTGGCACTGAGGAGCTCAACGCACAGCACAATGTGTTCGGCCTTACGTTCCCGCTTATCACCCGAAGCGACGGCAAAAAGATGGGTAAAACTGAGAAGGGTGCTATCTTCCTCGACGAGAACATGACAAGCGTTTATGACTTCTTCCAGTACTGGCGAAATGTCGCTGACCCTGATGTAGAGAAATTCTTCAAGCTCTTCACATTCCTTGAAATCCCGGAGATTAAGGAAATCTGTGCAGGCGACATCAATGCCGCAAAAGAGCGACTGGCTTACGAAGTCACAAAAGAAATTCACGGAAAGGAAAAGGCTGATTCAGCCCTTTCCGGAGCAAAGGCTGCATTCAGCGGCGAGGGGGACAAAACCCAGATGCCGACTGTTGAAGTCGCAAAGGCAGAGCTTGACGCAGGTCTTGGTGTTCTCGCGCTTTTCGTAAAAGCCGGGCTTTGTGCTTCAAACGGAGACGCCCGAAGATTGATTCAGGGTAAGGGAGCCAGCCTGAACGGAAAGACTCTTTCTGACCCGACGGTTAAGATTGGCTCTGGCGACCTGGATAAGGACGGGGAGCTTGTTCTTCGTGCGGGTAAGAAAAAGTTCTGCCGCGTGGTTTTCAACTAGAGTAGAGAATTGATTTTTGTAAGACCGTCAGTGAAGTGTGCTTCATTCTGGCGGTCTTTTTTTTGTGTGGGTGAAAAACTAAGCCGCTACCGTAACAGGCTTGCTCACGACTGTTACCGGAGAATTCAATTCCTTGTCGCCTGAGCTATACCTTGTGCGGATTACGATTCTGTAATTTTCTTCGGAAAGACTGTCGGGGATGTAGAACTCAAGAGTCTTGGGCTTGTTGGAGCTTACAGTTTCCTTGCTTACCTGAATCCAGGTTGTTTCGTCTTTGTTGACGTTGCCTTCTGTGTCGAGAGGGGCAAACCAGATTCCCGCATCATCGCCTAAAATCTTAAGCTTTGTGCCGGTGATTTTGACTCCCTTACCTTTAAGAAGATTGCGCTCCTCGTTCTGGTTGAAGGTATTGATGATTCTGTCGATTACAGGACTTGAATCCGCGATGATTACCTTATCAACCTTGAGACTGTCCACGGCTTCCTGAGCACGGCCGCTTGGAGTAAAGTTCAGCTTGAATCCCGGAATGCTTGATTCTCCCGGATTTTCTCCGCTTACACTTCCTGCGACGCTGATGTACAAAGTTCCAAGTCCAAGAACATCCACCGCCTTTGTATTCTGGCAGGCAGAAAGCATTTCGTCTCCCAAAAGGTTTGCCACATGCTGAATCATGTATGGGCTCACGCCCGCATTCTTTTCGGAAATTGATGCTATTAGGTTTTCAAGAGTTACAGTGTTTCTTGTTACACGTCCAATGAATGAATTCTCTTCTGCCGAGAACTGATTTTTACGCAGAGTCACGCTTAATATGCTGTCTGCATTTTTGAAATTAGAAGTAGACATAACGGTCTATGCTCCTGTTAATAAGTGAGATTGTTCGTCAAAACCCAACGCAACGGAAGGGCGGGAGACCAAAAACTTTGATGGCAGAGTCCGATTTCCAAAGACACTGCAACAAGAAAAAAAGTCTTTGACAGGAAGCATAAATTTATAGTAAAATAAATCAACCAATTGTGGATTCTACTATGGAATCTATGCAAGGCTTCTGTTTAACGCCAATTAGACGGAAGCTTATTTTTTTTGCCCACGGGCCATCTAACTAATCCTCCTTTGTGATTCAGTTCGTTTATTTTGAGCCATTATTTTTGGCACGATATTCTTCATAAAATTCGCCGCAAGAACTTTATGGTTCTGACAATAAAAGAGCGCAAGAGATACCTGGTCTTTGCTCATACAAGAGCAAAAGTCAAAATCTCCTGCGCTTTGTGCTTTTAGAAGCTCTTCTTCACTGAACACAAGCAGAGATGTAAGCAAGTCTGCTATGTTTTCGTGAATGTTCATCAAGATAGCCTTTGAAACCGGATCTAGCCGTTCAAATTCCTGAACTCCAAAGTTGATATTGAAATAGTTGATCAGACCCCAGTGTGAAATTTCATGTGCAATGGAGTAAAGTGCGCTTCGGTCTCCATTACGGGCTTTCTTGTAAACAGATTCCTTGATGCCAATTTCGTGGCGATTTTCGGAATGTTTATAATAAGCCTGTACGCTGTCCCTGCAGTTCCAGTCCGAGTCCGCAATCACATTGAATTCAAAACACTCATCAGCCATGCAAAGTCTGTTTTCTGCAATGCTTAAGGCCGGGAAGTTTTGCATTG
>DGTW01000176.1 GCA_002393835.1 Treponema sp. UBA4326 | reverse complement strand
CTATACCTTTAATTTTTAACCAGCATCAGATTAGCATGACGGTTCTCGGCGGCAAGGAAAGCCTTCCAAATATTCGCATGAATGTCGCCGCCCTCATCATCAATACGGGCTGGTCTTCATACCGCTCAAAAATGATTGAGAATCTAATGCACTGCGGCTTTTCAGAAATCATTTCAATTGAAACTGATTCCGAAAACTACAGCATTGAGGATTTTTCCAGAAAATTTCCTTTCGTTAAGATAATTATTCCCCAGGAAAACGCCACTTGCGGTGACTTGATTAACATTGGAATCAGCGAGGCTTCATCTGAATATGTGCTGGTTCTCCGTGATTCAATCGATTTTTCAACGGACATACTTACTCCAACCCTGGCGGCAAAACTAACCGAAAACGGAACTTTCTGCATTTGCCCCAGACTTTTGGGAAAAGAAAATTTTTCCTTTCCAATGCTTTTTTCGCCTTCAATCAAAAGGGCGGCTCTTAATGTAATGTCAACTTCAGTAGTGTCAGACGGAAGCCACAACCTTTTTCCATTCGACAGCATAGCCCTTTACAACCGCAAAAAATTCATCGATTTGGCTGGCTTTGACTACACGATTCTTTCAGATTACTGGCAGAACTTGGATTTTGCCTTTCGTGCATGGCTTTGGGGCGAAAAAATCATACTTTCCACGGCATTTTCACTCTCTTACAGCAGTGAAATTCCTGTCATGGAGACCGGGGCCAGCCAGTTCTCAAACCGCTTCTACCTAAAAAATCTCGTTCCCCGTTTCTATGCCGATCATGGAGCTATTCCCAAGTCTTCATTTTTTGCCTTTTGGGGAAGCTCCTCTTGCGGTTTTTTTGAGGCTATGGCAAGATTCAATGAAGCGAGGGACTGGGTCTCGCAAAATAAATACAGATTCAAAAGGGATGCTCTCGATTTGGTCGAGAACTGGGGAAATAAATGACAATTATAGCAGCACAATGCAGACTTACATCAACTCGACTGCCGAATAAGGCTCTTCTTCCTCTTGGAGGAAAAACCGTCCTTGACTGGACGCTTGCCGCCATGAAAAAGGTAAGGGTAGATGATTATTATGTGGCCACCGATGAGTCTTCATTTGAGGAATTAAAGCCAATTTGCGAAAGAAACGGCTTCAAGATTTTCAAAGGCTCTCTTGAAGATGTCCTTGACCGCTATTGCAGTCTTATAGAAGAAACTCATGCTGATATCGTTCTCCGGGCTACCTGCGATAATCCCTTTTTGTTCTACGAAGCCGCCCAGAGCCTGGTGGATGAATTCCAACGCCGCTCCCAGAACGAAGATTTTGACTACATTACCTATACCGGCCTTCCTCATGGAAGCGGAATCGAAATGTTCAAGGCTTCCTCTCTTTTAAAGGCCCGGGAACTTACAAATCTGCCCTATGACCACGAGCATGTCGGTCCATCTCTTTACAAGCATCCTGAGAAATTCAAGTCTCTTTTTATTCCTGCGCCTCAGGACTGGAATTTTCCGGGTCTCCGCACCACGATTGACACGCTTGTTGACTACAAAAAGGCTCAGTCTATCGTAAAAATTCTTTCTGGCGAAAAATTCAGCGATAAAAAGCCCGTAAAAGAGCCATATACGACGAGCGAAATACTTTCAGCCCTGCAAAGTCCTGAGCTTTTTAGGCCCATCCTTACGGTTCCCTGTGTCAAAAAAGGGAAGGGGACTGGCCACTTTCGCCGCTGCCTTAAGATTGCCCTGGAGACAGGGGCAAATGTTTATGTTCCCGAAGATGCGGGGCTTGAAGAGCGGAAGGAACTTATAGACGACGCAAAGAAGAACGGACTTTGCGATGACCAGATTGTTAGCCGCCTGCCGGAAAAAAATGAGTACGAGCTTATCGTTACAGATGCCTTTACCCTTGACCGGGAGCTTGCCCTTAGTCTTTCAAAGGCCTCCCCCATCCTGGCCATTGATGAAGGCTCCCTCAACGCAGACCTTTGCGACTGCCTCCTTGACATCATTCCTTCTTATGGACTTGCACGACCCGCAAACATTTCGGATCCGACTTTCGTTTCCCTGCCTGAACACAAGCGAAGCGGAAAAAGACCCGAAAATTTCGATGAAATCAAGTCTATTTTGGTTACTGTTGGCGGCGAAGACCCAGGAGACCTTGTACTTCCTTCTGCAATCGCATTTGCCGCAAGCGGAAAGAAAATTACTGCCATCGTGCAGAATCCAGAGGAAGCTGCCCTTCGTGTCACAGACGAGGATTTGCGCAAAAAAATTAAGTTCATCCAGCCTGTTCATAACCTCAAGGAAAAACTTTCTGAATATGATTTGGTCGTAACTCACTATGGCTTCACTGCCTTTGAGGCTCTTGCGGCCGGTTGCGGAGTCATTTTGCTTGGAACGAGCCAGCTGCATGTGAACCTTGCCATAAAATATGGCTTTGCCTGCCTGCCTGTCGGCCAGATAAACGACGAAAATGCCCTTTCCCTGCTCAAAAACATTCCTTCTCTTTATCCAGATTCTCCATTCACAAAGGAAGGAGCCGGAAAAAAAAGCCTTGGCCAGTTCGTAAAGATTCTTGCGCTGGGAAAACGCTTTTCATGCCCTGTCTGCAGGGAGCAGGATTCATCAACTGAAAACCCCATTGTCGCAAGAACAAGCCTTCATACCTTCCGCCGTTGCCGCTCTTGCGGAATGCTTTACATGAGCTGGACTTATGCAAGCGACAAAAACTATAACTCTTCATATTTCTTTGAGGATTACAAAAAGCAATACGGAAAAACTTACCTTGACGACTTCAAAAACATAAAGAAACAGTGCGTGCGCCGGACAAGCGTGGTAGACATGCTCTACCGCTCAGCCCACAAGGCCGTCACTCCGGCCGTTCTTGACATTGGCTGTGCTTTTGGTCCCTACCTTGATGCGGCAAATGATGCCGGCTGGCAGGTCTACGGAACAGATATTTCAAAGGAAGCCGTTGACTATGTTCAGAATACCCTGCATTATCCGGCCAGCATGGCTAAATTTCCTGAATTTGACCCTGTTTCTGAATTCGGAGTCAAGAATTTCGATGCCGTTACCATGTGGTATGTCATCGAGCATTTTCAGGACTTAGACAGCGTTTTGAGGGGAGTCTCAAAAATTCTCAAAAAGGGCGGCATTTTCGCCTTCTCAACCCCTTCAGCCAGCGGTGTCTCGGCTCACTTTTCTCCCCAGTCCTTCTTCCAAAATTCACCGACTGACCACTTCACCCTCTGGGAACCGGGAAGGGCGGCATCAATCCTAAAAAAATACGGCTTTAAGGTTTGTAAGATTGTCTCAACCGGCCATCACCCGGAGCGCTTTCCTAACCTCAGGGGGCAGAAATCCACCAGCCTTAAATTCGCCCTCTTTTCAGGAGCCAGCCACTTCTTCGGACTGGGAGATACCTTTGAGGT
>DGTW01000354.1 GCA_002393835.1 Treponema sp. UBA4326 | reverse complement strand
AAAAAATCCACGCTGTATTTTTAGTTTTTGTCTTTATACAATAAAAGCAGGAAGGCGCTGATAACCACTAGTACGGAACCGCAGTTATGGAAAAGCGCGCCCCAGACTGCGTTCAGAATTCCTGTAATTGCAAGTGTGACTGCCATAAAATTGATTAGCATGGAAAGGCAGAGGTTAAATGTGATTCGTCTCTGGGTTTTTCTGGAAATTTTAAAGAGATAAGGGACAGAATCCAGATTGTCGTGGACAATTACTGCATCGGCACTTTCGATTGCGGCATCGCTTCCGATTGCTCCCATGGCAATTCCTGCGAAGGCGGTACGAAGAGCAAGAGAGTCGTTTACCCCGTCTCCGAACATCGCAACTTTATTACCCAAGTCTTCCTGTTTTTTGATGTAGTTCATTTTGTCTTCTGGAGAGCAGTTAGCACAATAGTCGTCCAGACCAAGTTGAGAAGCAACATAACGGGCTGTATTTTCGTTATCGCCGGTTAGCATAACGGTGCGGATACCAAGGGCTTTTAAATCTTCCACCATTTTGCGGGCGTTTTCCTTGATAGTGTCCTGAATGAAGATGAGGCCAAGAAGTTTTGACTGGCTGTAAAGACCGACAAGAGATGAGGTGTCCTGACCGGAAGTGAAGTCAGAGATGGGGGAATCTGCAGAATCTTTTTGGATTTTTCCCACCTTGTATTTTTTCCCGTCAATTTCAAATTCAATTCCGCTTCCTGCAAGGGTTTTGTGATTTGTAATTTTGTAAAGACCATTTTTATTGTAATCAAGAATTGCTTTTGCAAGCGGATGATTTGAATGTGCTTCGCCGGACGCAGCAATTTTTACAAGTTCATCTTCGCTTATATCAGAAAGCCTCTGAACTTTTACGACTTCAGGCTGTCCTTTTGTGAGGGTTCCTGTTTTGTCAAAAACAGCGATTGTGGAAGCGGCAATTCTTTCAAGTGCCTCTCCCGATTGAATCAAAAGCCCGTGTTTTGAAGCGTTCCCGATTCCCGCAGAAATTGCAGTTGGAGTTGCTAAAACGAAGGCACATGGACAAAAGACAACAAGTACGGTTACTGCCCGGGTAAAGCCAAGCCAGAAATCATGATTTGAAAAGCCGATTATAGAGCCTGCAACTATAGCCGTGGTGAGGGAAATTACTACAAGCCAGGCTGCCCAGATATTAGCTTTGCGTACGATTTTTGCTTTTTGTGCATCAGCTGATTCTGCAAGCCTAATTATTCGCTGGAGTGAAGAATCTCCTGCAGTTTTAACGGCTTCAATCAAAATGCTTCCGCTCTGGTTAATTGTTCCGCTCATCACAAGTTCGCCGGGAACTTTTTCTACAGGAAGAGATTCTCCAGTCATTGCACTCTGGTCAATGCTTGTGCTGCCTTCTATTATTTTCCCATCAACAGGAACTGACTCCCCGGCGCGAACCTGAAGAATATCACCAAGTTTTACCTGGCCTGCTTCGATAATTTTTACCTGCCCGTCCACATAAAGATTTGCTTTTTTGGGACTGAGCTTAATAAGTTTTGAGATTCCTTTTTTTGCACGGTCCGAAGTAAAATCTTCAAGAATTGAACCAATCTGCATAATAAAGGTTACTTCGCCCGCTGCAAAAAATTCTTTTAGAATCAGAGAGCCTATGAGGGCCAGGGCAACAAGTACGTCCGCAGTGATGTCGTGGTCTTTTACAAGTCCAACAATTGCACCAAGGATAATCGGAAGACCACACAAAATAATTGCAAGCCAGGCCGGATCAAAGTCTGCAATCTTGTCTGCATTACCAGTCCAGCTGAAGATTAAGGATACCGCAAGGGCTATGCCCGAAATTACTACAAAAATAAGTCTGAGTCTGTCGCTGTTTTTTTCGTACCAGGCAGAAAGTTTTGACATAAGGTCTACCTCTAATTGTGAAATTTTGATACTCTATGTTCAAAAGCGGACATAATGTACGCTTTTAATGTATTTATGATTTCGCTTTTTTGTAAGAACAAACTTGGCACTTTGTTCGGAAGCGGATAAAAATCGAAATTTGTACGGAAAAAAAATGGACAGACGGATTGAAAAAACGAGAACTGCCATAATTGAGGCGCTCACAAAGCTGATGTCTAAAAAAGAGTATCAGAGTATTACGGTGGCTGACATTATCAAAAAGGCCAATGTGGGCAGGTCAACTTTTTATGAAAATTTTTTGAACAAGGACGAGGTTTTTGATGAGATTCTGAACACTCTGATTTACCATGTTTTTGACGAAATTGAGCATACGGACGGTCATGCTTTCCAGAATAACCTGAAGGGCGAAATTACTCACATGTACATTCATATTCGCGATAACGAGGGAAAGGCAAAAACTTTTTTACTTGGAAAATCGGCGGAGATTTTTTACCAGCGTATGGGCGAAAAAGTGGCGGGAATCTGTGATGAAAAATTAAAAGCGACAGACAGACTTCCTTACCAGCTGATTCATTCCCACATTGCATCGACTTTCAGTGATATTTTAAAATACTGGTCCGGAAATAAATTTGCGGATAGTCCTGAGCAGGTGGCTGAATATTTTATGATTTTGACGGATGAGGTTTTGTAGGAAAAACAGTTTTGCTTTCTGTGCCAGGAAGCCCGTCTTGCAGGAAAAACTTGCAGGTGCAAAAGATATTGTGACACTATGAATTTGTAGAGCTGCTAAACGACCTTCGGAAAACGGAAGGTGATACAACTTTGTTTTGGAGAGGTAATAGGGGAAATGTCATATAATTTAAGGATTTCATCAAAAATATATGACAAAATAAACAGAAAAATTGCTTTTATCAGGTGAAAATCCCGATTTTTTTCTATTTATTAAGTCAAAACGTCATATAAATTGGTTAAAACAGAGGATTTATATGACATTTCGCTGGAAATAAATCTCATTTTCATCCTGTATGTCATATATTTTGCTGAGTTTTAGTAATTTATATGACTTTTATCCTTGATAATAATTGATTTCCCTAATAAAAATCATATAATGCTAAACGACCTTCTCGGACGCCACTGAAAAAGTCCCTAT